>JAJXZV010000351.1 GCA_021779875.1 Pseudomonadota bacterium | reverse complement strand
GGCGGGCGCAGCTCAACTGCCAGCACCTGGCCCCGACCTGATCCCGCGCGGGCCGGATCCGTGTTATATTTTCCGGCTCATGGAAATCAATCAACTCAAGCGCAACATCAAAGATCTCGAGGAACGCACCGGGTCCTTGAGGAGGTATCTTTGATTACGACAACAGGCGTGAACGGCTGCAAGAGGTCAATCGCGAGCTCGAACAGCCCGGCATCTGGAACGACGCGGGGCGGGCGCAGGAGCTCGGCCGCGAGCGCGCCAAGCTCGAACAGGTCGTCGAGACCCTAGACAAGCTGACGAGCGGCCTCGGCGACGCGGGCGAGCTCCTGGAGCTCGTCGCGCAGGAGGGCGACGCGCGCGCCGCCGCCGAGATCGAGTCCGACGTCGGCGCGCTCGCGCTCGAGGTCGAGCGCCTGGAATTCCAGCGCATGTTCCCCGGCCAGATGGACTCGCACAACGCCTTCCTGGACATCCAGGCCGGGGCGGGCGGCACCGAGGCCCAGGACTGGGCGCAGATGCTGCTGCGCATGTACCTGAAGTGGGCCGATGCGCACGGCATCAAGACCGAGATCATCGACCAGAGCGACGGCGAGGTGGCCGGCATCAAGAGCGCGACGGTCAGCATGACCGGCGATTACGCCTATGGCTGGCTGCGCACCGAGACCGGCGTGCACCGCCTGGTGCGAAAGTCCCCGTTCGACTCCGGCAACCGGCGCCACACCTCCTTCGCCTCGGTGTTCGTGTCGCCCGAGGTCGACGACGAGATCGACATCGAAATCAACCCGGCGGACCTGCGCACCGACGTCTACCGGTCGAGCGGCGCCGGCGGGCAGCACGTCAACAAGACCGAATCAGCCGTGCGCATCACCCACGAGCCGACCGGCATCGTGGTCGCCTGTCAGAGCGAGCGCAGCCAGCACAAGAACCGCTCGACGGCGATGAAGATGTTGAAGGCCAAGCTCTACGAGCTGGAGTTCAACAAGCGCAACGCCGCCGCCAAGGTGCTCGAGGATTCGAAGTCGGACGTCAGCTGGGGCAACCAGATCCGCAGCTACGTGCTCGACCAGTCCCGCATCAAGGACCTGCGCACCGGCGTCGAGATCGGCAACACCACGGCGGTGCTCGACGGGGCACTCGACGAATTCATGCAAGCGAGCCTCAAGCAGGGCCTATGAGCGACCAAGACGAGAATCACCTGATCGCCGAGCGGCGCGCGAAGCTCGCGCGCATCCGCGCCCACGGGATCGCGTTCCCGAACGACTTCCGGCGCAACGCCCTCGCCGGCGACCTGCTGCGCGATCACGCCGAGAGCGGCGCCGAGGCGCTCGAGGCCGAGCCGGTGCGCGTCGCGGTCGCGGGCCGGATGCGGGTCAAGCGCGTCATGGGCAAGGCGAGCTTCGCGAAGCTCGACGACTCGAGCGGCGAGATCCAGATCTTCCTGCAGCAGCAGGCGCTCGGCGAGGCGTACGAGGAGTTCAAGACCTGGGACGTCGGCGACATCCTCGGCGCCGAGGGCGTCCTGTTCCGGACCAGGACCGGCGAGCTGTCGGTGCGCGCCGAGCGCATCGTGCTGCTCACCAAGAGCCTGCGGCCGCTGCCCGACAAGTGGCACGGCATCGCCGACACGGAGTTGCGCTACCGGCGCCGGTACGTCGATCTGATCATGAACGAGCCGAGCCGGCGCGTGTTCGAGACCCGCTCGCGCATCGTGCGCCACATCCGCTCGTTCCTCGACGCCCGCGGGTTCCTCGAGGTCGAGACGCCGATGCTGCATCCCATCCCGGGCGGCGCCGCCGCGCGGCCGTTCAAGACCCACCACAATGCGCTGGACGTCGACATGTACCTGCGCATCGCCCCGGAGCTGTACCTGAAGCGGCTCACCGTCGGGGGCTTCGAGCGGGTGTACGAGATCAACCGCAATTTCCGCAACGAAGGGGTCTCGACCAAGCACAATCCCGAGTTCACGATGCTCGAGCTGTATCAGGCGTACGCGGACTATCGCGACCTGATGGGGCTCGTGGAGGACCTGTTCCAGGGCCTCGCGGACACGCTGTTCGGCAGCCGCAGGATCGTCTATCAGGGCACCGAGTACGACCTGTCGCGGCCGTTCGCGAAGCACACCATCGAGGAGCTCGTGCTGGCGCACAATCCGGGGCTCGAGGCGCAGCGGCTGCGCGACGCGGGGTATCTGCGCGGGGTGTGCGACGCCCTCGGGATCGCCCACAAGCCCGGCGACGGCCCGGGCAAGCTGCAGATCGAGATCTTCGAGAAGACGGCCGAGCACGCGCTCGTCCAGCCGACCTTCGCCTACGCCTATCCGACCGAGGTGTCGCCGCTGTCGAGGCGCAACGACCGCGACCCCTTCATCACCGACCGGTTCGAGTTCTTCGTCGGGGGCCGCGAGCTCGCAAACGGCTTCTCCGAGCTCAACGACGCCGAGGACCAGGCGCAGCGCTTCCGCGAGCAGGCCGAGCGCAAGACGGCGGGCGACGAGGAGGCCATGTATTACGACGCGGACTACGTGCGCGCGCTGGAGTACGGCATGCCGCCGACCGCCGGTCTCGGCGTGGGCGTCGACCGGATGGTGATGCTGTTCACCGACGCGCCGTCGATCCGCGACGTGCTGCTGTTCCCGCACATGCGGCCCGAGGGGTGAGCGCGCGCCCCGGCCCCGTCGGCGTGTTCGATTCGGGCGTCGGCGGCCTGACCGTGCTGCGGGCGCTGCGCGCGGCGCTCGGGCACGAGGATTTCATCTATCTCGGCGACACGGCGCGCCTGCCGTACGGCACCAAGAGCGCCCAGACCGTGGCGCGCTACTCCCTGCAGTGCGCGGCGGCGCTGCTCGAGCGGGGCGTGCGCTGTCTCGTGGTCGCGTGCAACACCGCCTCGGCCTCCGCGCTCGAGGCGCTGCGCGCGCACCACCCGCAACTGCCCATCCTCGGCGTCATCGAGCCCGGCGCCGAGGCCGCGGTGGCGGCCACCAGGTCCCGGCACATCGCGGTGATCGCCACCGAGGGCACCATCGGCGGCGGCGCGTATCAGCGGGCGATCCGCGCGCTCGATCCCGGCATTCGCGTGACCGCGGCCGCCTGCCCGCTGTTCGTGGCGTTGGCCGAGGAGGGCTGGACCGGCGGCGCGGTCGCCGAGGCGGTCGCGCACCGCTACCTGGATCCGCTGTTCGCGGCGCCCTCGGCCCCGGATACCCTGGTGCTCGGCTGCACGCACTTTCCGGTGCTCGAGCCGGCGCTGCGCGCGGTGCTGCCGCCCGGCGTGCGCGTGGTCGACTCGGCCGCGACCACCGCGGCCGCGGTTGCGCGCCGGCTCGGGGCGGGGCGGCCC
>JAJXZV010000228.1 GCA_021779875.1 Pseudomonadota bacterium | reverse complement strand
CCGTGTCGGCGGACCGGCTGACCCTCGGCGTCACCAATGACGTGGCGGCTGGAAGGCCGGCCGCCGGCACGGGGATCGGCCTCGCGAACGTCCGCGAACGCCTCGCGGTGCATTTTCCCGGACGATCCCACATCGCCACGGGACTGCGTGACGGCCGTTGGATGACCGAGATCTCGCTGCCGAGATTGTCCGACGCGCCGGAATCGGCGCCGTGATGGACGTGGTCATCGTCGATGACGAGGTGGCGGGGGTGCGCACCCTGCGCGAGATGTGCGCGACCCAGCCGGATTTGCGCGTCGTCGGCGAGTACGTCGACGCCTCGGCCGCGCTCGCGGCCATCCGCGAGAGTCCACCGCACTTGCTCTTCCTCGACGTGCAGATGGAGCCATTGAACGGCATCGAGCTCGCGCGCGCGCTCGGGCCGCCGATCCTGCCCGCGGTGGTGTTCGTCACCGCGTACGACGCCTACGCGCTCGAGGCGTTCGAGGTCTGCGCCGTCGACTACCTTCTGAAGCCGTTCGATCTGACGCGCTTCCGCCGCACGCTCGAGCGGGTGCGGCCGCGCCACACGGCCCCCGCCGAACAACGGCGAGCGCTGCTCGCCGATCTGTTCGCCGAGATCGAGCACCAGGCGCGCCAGCCGGCGGTGCGCCCGCGGCTGCTCGCCGAATTCTGCGGCCACCTGCACGTGCTCGATGCCGACCGGATCGAACTGCTCGAGGCGGACCGCAATTACGTGCGCATTCGCGTAGGCGCCGACACCTACCACGCGCGCAGCACGCTCATCCAGGCGGAGCGGGCGCTGAAGGACCAGCCGATGCTCAAGGTCAGCCGCTCGTGCCTGGTCAACGTGAAATACCTCACCGAGATCAACCGCACGCTGCGCGGCGACTACATCCTGGTCCTGGCCGGCGGCGCGACGGTGACCAGCAGCGAGGGCTATCGCGCGAAGGTGAAGGAATACCTGGGCGGCCTGCGCGTCTAGGTCACGGCCGCGCGACCCGGGCCAGATCGTCGCGGGTCTGTTCGATGTGGGTGAGGACGAGGGCGCGCGCCTCCTTCGACTTCGCGGCGCTCCACGCCTTGTAGAGGGCCGCATGCTCGCGCATGGCGCGCTTGACGCGGCCCTCGGGACGCAGATGCGCCTGCACGTAGCGCTGGGCGAGCATGTGCAGCCGGTTCAGGATGTCGGCGGCGACCGGCTGCATGCGCGGCACGATCAGCAGCAGGTGGAACTCCCGGTTGCACTGGCCCGACGAGGCGAACTCGCCGGAGGCCGAGGCCTCGTTCAACCGGTCGAGTGCGCCGCGTGCGGCGGCCCGGTCGCCGGCGTCGGCGAATTTCGCGCCCAGCGCCACGGCGGTCGGCTCGATCTGCAGGCGCAGACGGAACACCTCGTCGAGCTCGGCGACGGCCAGCGGGCGCACCTGGAAACCCCGATTGGGGAATATGTCGACCAGCCCCTCGGATTGCAGCTGCACCAGCGCCTCGCGCACGGGGATCTTGCTGGTGCCGAACTCGGCGGCGAGCGCGTCCTGGCGCAGCGCCGACTCGGGGGCGTAGGCGCCGGCCAGGATGCGGTTGCGCAGATGGACGATGATCTGGCTGGTCATCGATTGGACGAGCGGCTGGATCACGCCCGGATTCCCCAGCAAAATGGATCCTTCGGGTCGAGACGCAGCACGGCCTCGCCGGTCACGTGGGCGGTGCCGGTGATGGTCGGCAGGATCTCGCCCTTCGCGCGATCGTGCCACCGAAAACGGCCCGTGAAGGTGCTGCCTATCAGGCTCTCCTGCACCCAGGGTTCGCCCGCTTCGAGCCGGCCGTCCGCGGCGAGGCACGCGAGCTTCGCGCTCGTGCCCGTGCCGCACGGCGAGCGGTCGTAGGCCTTGCCGGGACACAGCACGAAATTGCGGCTGTCGGCGCCGGGCCGCGGCGAGGGTGCGAACAGCTCCACGTGATCGACCAGAGGGTGCCCCTGGGCATTGAGCGCGGCGCGCACTCGCACGCAATAATCGGTCAGCGCCTCCACGTTTCCCGGCTCGATTCGCTGACCGTGCTCGGCGATCAGGAAGAACCAGTTGCCCCCCCAGGCGACGTCGCCGGACACCCGCCCCAGGCCGGGGACCTCCACGGCGAAGCGATGCGCGCGCCGGCGACTCACCACGTTGGCCACGCTGATCCGCCCGTCGGCGTGCAGTTCGCCCTCGACCGGTCCGACGGGCGTGTCGATCTTGATCGCGCCGGATGCGAGCTTGCCCGTGCGGGCGAGCGATTCGATCACGCCGATCGTGCCGTGGCCGCACATGCCGAGATAGCCCACGCCGTTGAAGAAGATCACCCCGAGCGCGCAGTCGGCGCGGTCGGGCTCCACCAGCAGCGCGCCGACCAGCGGCTCCGAGCCGCGCGGCTCGTTCACGATCGCGCGGCGATAGTCGTCGAAGCGCTCACGAAAGCGCCGCAGCCGCTCCGCCAGCGGCCCGGCGCCCAGATCCGGCCCGCCCTCGATCACGAGGCGGGTGGGCTCACCGCCCGTGTGGGAATCGATGACCCGGATCGTGCGCATGGCTCACGGACGCGCGTCGCGGGCGCGCTCGACCATCGCGATCACGGCGGCGCGCCGCGCGCCCGCGAGCGGCAGGCGCGGCGGGCGCACCCGCTCCGATCCTCGTCCCATGATCTGCTCGGCGAGCTTGATCGATTGGACCAGATCGTGCTCGGAGTCGAGGTGCAGAAGCGGCATGAACCAGCGGTAGATGGCGCGCGCGCGCTCGAGGTCGCCGTCGAGCAGCGCCCGGTAGAGGCTCAGCGACTCCGCCGGAAAAGCGTTCGTGAGCCCCGAGACCCAGCCTCGGGCGCCGAGCGTCAGGCCCTCGAAGGCGATGTCGTCGAGCCCGGCGAACAGCACGAAGCGCTCGCCGAAGGCGTTGATCAGGTCGGTGAACCGCCGCGGATCGGGCGACGACTCCTTGATCGCGACGATGTTGGGAACGTCGGTCAGGCGCGCGAGGGTCGCGACCTCGATGTTCACCCGGTAGGAGGGCGGGTTGTTGTACAGCATGATCGGCAGCCCGGTCGCCGCCGCCACCGTCCGGAAGTGGTGTTCGAGCTCCGCGGACGTCGGCACGTAGACCATGCCCGGCAGCACCATGAACCCGCTGGCGCCGATGCGCTCGGCGTTGCGCACGAACGCCGCGGCGGTCGCCGTCGTGAACTCCGAGACGCCGGCAATGACGGGCACCCTGCCGCCGGCGACCTCCACGGCGGCCTCGAGCACGCGCAGCTTCTCGTCCGCGCCCAGGGAATTGCCCTCGCCCACCGTGCCCATCAGCACGAGACCA
>JAJXZV010000015.1 GCA_021779875.1 Pseudomonadota bacterium | reverse complement strand
GCGCGGGGGTGATCGACGGGGTGCTCAGCGTCGGCGTGTCGGCGGCGTCCTGGGCCGCCCGGCTGCGCTACGAGACGGATCGGCTGCGCCGCAGCGCGGAACGCGCCGCCGGGGTCGAGATTCGGACCGTGCGGATTCGCGTGATCCCGCCGGCATGAACCGCCCACCGGGCCGAGGGCCCGGCATTGCACTGCATCAAGCCCGGGCTGCGGCGGCCTCGACGTAGGAAATCGGCGCGTCCTTCAAGCTCTCGAAGGTGACCTCTTCCCAGGCGCTGCGGGTCGCGATCAGCGTGCGCAGCAGCTTGTTGTTGAGCGCGTGGCCGGACTTGTAGCCGCTGAACTCGCCGATCAGGCTGTGGCCGAGCAGGTACAGGTCGCCGATCGCGTCGAGGATCTTGTGCTTGACGAACTCGTCCTCGTAGCGCAATCCGTCCTCGTTGAGCACCCGGTAGTCGTCGAGCACGATGGCGTTGTCCAGGTTGCCGCCGAGCGCGAGGTTGCGCGCCCGCAGGGTCTCCAGGTCGCGCATGAATCCGAACGTCCTGGCACGGCTGACCTCGCGCAGGAACGAGGTCGTGGAGAAATCCATGGAGGCGGTCTGCGAGTGCTTCTTGAAGGTCGGGTGATCGAACTCGATCTCGAAGTTCACCTTGAATCCGTCGTACGGATCGAAGCGCGCCCACTTGTCGCCGTCCTCGACGCGCAGGCTCTCGAGGATGCGGATGAAGCGCTTCGGCGCCTTCTGTTCCTCGATGCCCGCCGACTGCAGCAGGAACACGAACGGACCGGCACTGCCGTCCATGATCGGCACCTCGCCGGCGCTCAACTCCACCAGCGCGTTGTCGATGCCGAGGCCCGCGAGCGCCGAGAGCAGGTGTTCCACGGTCGAGATCTTCACGTCGCCCGCGTGCAGCGACGTGCCCATCATCGTATCGCCGACGTGTTCGGCGTGCGCCTTGATGTCCACGGGACGCTCGAGATCGGTGCGGCGGAACACGATGCCGGTGTCCGGCGGCGCTGGACGCAGGGTCATCAGCACCTTCTTACCCGTGTGTAGACCAACCCCGGTGGCTCGAATCGAATTCTTGAGGGTTCTCTGATTCAGCATCGATCGTCGTCATCGCCTGGCGTGGAGCGGCACAGTATATCCCCATTAAGGTAACACAGCCGGCCGGGAACCTCGACCCGCCCAACGGCCTGCCGGCGTGCGCCGCGGCCCAAACCGGCGCCCTCCCAAGGGGGAGGGCGCCAAGGCCTGGAATGTCGCGAGGCGCCCGCGGGCCTTCAGTCCGCCTGCCGGCGCAGAAACGCCGGAATGTCCAGCAGGTCCTCCGATTCGAGGTCGCCGCGCAGCCCGTCGCCCACCGCCCGCTGGCGCTGCACCGTGGGCTTGTCGAGCATGGCGTAGTCGGTCGGCGCCGTCGCCGCCTTCTGGCGCACCACCCGCATGGTCGGCGGCGGCGCCACCACCGCGGCCACCGGCTGCGGTGCGACCCGCGCCACCGGCTTGCCGAGACCGGTCGCCACGACCGTGACCCGGATTTGATTGGTCATCTCCGGATCGATGACCGTGCCCAGCACCACCGTGGCGTCGTCGGAGGCGAACTGCTTGATGACGTTGCCGACCTCCTGGAATTCGCCGATCGACAGGTCCATGCCCGCGGTCACGTTCACCAGGATGCCCTGGGCGCCGGCCAGGTTGATGTCCTCGAGCAGGGGGCTCGAGATCGCCGACTCGGCGGCCTCGCGCGCCCGCTCGTCGCCCGAGGCGCTGCCCGAGCCCATCATCGCCATGCCGGTCTCCGACATCACGGTGCGCACGTCGGCGAAGTCCACGTTGATCAGCCCCGGACGGGTGATCAGCTCCGCGATGCCCTGCACCGCGCCCTGCAGCACGGTGTTCGCCGACTTGAAGGCGTCGAGCAGCGTCGTGTTGCTGCCGAGCACGGCGAGCAGCTTCTGGTTGGGGATGGTGATCAGGGAATCGACGTACTTGGACAGCTCGAGCATGCCCTGATCGGCCACCCGCGAGCGCTTGTTGCCCTCCATCTCGAAGGGCTTGGTCACCACCGCGACCGTGAGGATGCCGAGCTCCTTGGCGACCTGCGCGACCACGGGCGCCGCGCCCGTGCCGGTGCCGCCGCCCATGCCCGCGGTGATGAACAGCATGTCGCAGCCCTGGATCAGCTCGATGATGCGGTCACGATCCTCCATCGCGGCCTGCCGCCCCACCTCCGGGTCGGCGCCGGCGCCGAGGCCCTTGGTGATGTTGCAGCCGATCTGCAGCGCGGTGCGCACCTTGGAGTGCTTGAGCGCCTGCGCGTCGGTGTTGATGCAGATGAAATCCACCCCCTCGAGACCGGACTGGACCATGTGCGAGACGGCGTTGCCGCCGCCGCCGCCCACTCCCAGCACCTTGATCACGGCGCTTTGGCTGAAAGAATCCATCAGTTCGAACATTCCAGTTCTCCTTGTCTTTGTTAGTAGTCAGAAATTGCCTTGGAACCAATTCTTCATCCGTTCGAATATCGACTTCATGCCGCCGCCGAGCAGCGGCATCTCGGTGCGCTGCGAGTCCAGATTGCTCTTCGCGTACAGGAGCAGTCCGACGCCGGTCGCGTGGATCGGATTGCTCACCACCTCGCCCAGGCCGCTCACGTACTGCGGCAGCCCGAGCCGCACCGGCATGTGGAACACCTCCTCGGCGAGCTCGATCGCGCCCTCCATCTTGGCGCTGCCGCCAGTGAGCACGATGCCGGTCGCGACCGACTCCTCGAGGCCCGCGCGCCGCAGCTCGTCGTGGATCAGTCCGAACAGCTCCTCGTAGCGGGGCTCGACGATCTCGGCGAGCGTCTGGCGCGCGAGCCGGCGCGGCGGCCGGTCGCCGACGCTCGGCACCTCGATGGTCTCGTCGGGATTCGCGAGCTGCGACAGCGCGCAGGCGTACTTGATCTTGATGTCCTCGGCGTACTGGGTGGGGGTGCGCATGGACACCGCGATGTCGTTGGTGACCTGGTCGCCCGCGATCGGGATGACGGCGGTGTGGCGGATCGCGCCGCCGCCGAACACGGCGATGTCGGTGGTGCCGCCGCCGATGTCGACCACGCACACGCCGAGGTCCTTCTCGTCCTCGGTGAGCACCGCGTAGCTCGAGGCGAGCTGCTCGAGCACGATGTCGTCGACCGCGAGCCCGCAGCGCTGCACGCACTTGACGATGTTCTGCGCGGCGCTGTCGGCCCCGGTGACGATGTGCACCTTGGCCTCCAGGCGTACGCCGGACATGCCGATCGGGTCGCGTATGCCCTCCTGCGAGTCGATGATGTACTCCTGCGGCAGCACGT
>JAJXZV010000394.1 GCA_021779875.1 Pseudomonadota bacterium | reverse complement strand
GCGGTGGCTGCTGCGCCGCTGGCGGTTCGATCCCGCCTTCGCCGGCGCGCGCGACCCGCCGCTGTTCTTCGTCGCGAGCCTGCTCGGCACGGCGATTCCCGCGACCTTCGGCACGCTGGCGCTGGCCTGGTACTACCCGATCGATCCGGCGGATCAGCAGCCCTGGAGCTGGCTCGACTGGGTGCGCTGGTGGCTCAACGACGCCGCCGGCGCGCTGTGGCTGGGACCCTTGCTGGTGTCGCTGGGCGCGGCCAGCTTCGCCCCGCCCGATGGGCGCCGGGGCGCCGGGATCCTGCTCGCCGCGCTGTGCCTCGCGACCGCCGCCGCGATCGCCCTGGTCCCGCCGGTCGCGGCCGCGCCGGGCATCGCGCAGCTGCCCATCTTCGCGGTGTCGCTCGCGCTGGTGGCCGTGGCCTCGCTCATGGTCGGTTTCGTGCCGACCGCCTTGATCGTGGCGGCGCTGGTGCTGGTCGAGGCCCTGAGCTTCTCATTCGGCCTCGGGGTGTTCGGCGGCCTGATGCCGGTGCCGGGCCTGGTGGTGCTGTGGTCCTACGTCGGCGCGATGATCGGCGTCAGCCTGCTGCTCGCCACGCTCGTGGCCGAGCGCCGGCGGCTGGAGGGCGCGCTGCTCGATGCCATCAGCCGCGAACAGCGGCGGCTGGGCCAGGAGATGCACGACGGCCTCGGCCAGGAACTGACCGCCATCGGCATGCTGGTCGAGGCGCTGGCGGCGGAGCCGGGCGCGCAGGCGGACCGGCTCGCGCGCCTCAAGCAGCTCACCGCCTACGCGATCCGGACCTGCCGCGGGGTGGCGCACGGCCTCTCGCCCGTCCGCAGCGCGGGCGGAGGGCTCGCCGCGGCCCTGCGCGGCATGATCGACGCGCAGCGCGGCGGGCTGGGCCCGCGGGTCGAGATCGAGGTGCGGGATGCGGTGCCCCTGGCCGTGCCGGCGCAGACCGCCGACCACCTGTACCGCATCGCCCAGGAGGCCGTCGCGAACGCCGTCAAGCACGCGGCCGCGGGGCGCATCGTGGTGCGCCTCGAGGTGCGGCCCGATGAGGTGGAACTCGAGGTCGTCGACGACGGCCAGGGGATCAGGCGGCCGCGCGCGTGGGCCGAGGGGATCGGGTTGAGCGGGATGGCGTACCGCGCCCGCGCGATCGGCGGCCAGCTCGCCATCACGCAGACCGACGGCGGCGGCACGCGCGTGGCATGCCGATGTCCGAACCGCGCGGATTCGGGCGTCGCCCGCAGGCGGGCCTAGCGCGGCCGCGTACCCGTCTCCCACGAAGCGGGTTTCACGCGATGTCCGACGTTGTATGATTCGCCTTTCGCGAACTACTCAGGAGCGCCCATGACCACTGCTGCACCCGTTACCCTGCCCGCGCTGCCGTACGCCGAGAACGCGCTCGAGCCGGTGATTTCCGCGCACACGATGAGCTTTCACTACGGCAAGCATCACCGCGCGTACGTCGACAACCTCAACAAATTGATCGCCGGCACCGAGCTCGCCGGCGCGACGCTCGGGGAGATCGTGGCAGCGAGCGCCGGCAAGGCCGATCGCGCGGGGATCTTCAACAACGCCGCGCAGGTGTGGAACCACACCTTCTATTGGAACAGCCTGCGCCCCAAGGGCGGCGGCGAGCCGCCGGCGTCCCTCAAGCAGAAGATGGAGGCGGCCTTCGGCAGCGTCGAGGCCTGCAAGAAGGAACTGGCCAACGCCGCCGTGACCCAGTTCGGCAGCGGCTGGGCCTGGCTGGTGCTCGACGGCGGCAAGCTCAAGGTGGCCAAGACCGGCAATGCGGAGACGCCGCTGACCCAGGGCCTGAAGCCGCTGCTGACCGTGGACGTGTGGGAGCACGCCTATTACCTCGACTACCAGAACAAGCGCGCCGACTACGTGGCCGCGGTGCTCGAGAAGCTCGCCAACTGGGAGTTCGCGGCCGCGAACATGGGTTGAACCGCTCGGGTTCAGCCCGCGCTCTTGCCGAAGATCAACAGGCGGTTGAACGCCGGCAGGTCGCGATCCTCCTCGAGGAGCAGGCCGTGGGATGCCGCCATCCGGGCCACGGCGTGCGCGTCGCGCAGACCCGACAGCGGGTCGCGCGCGCGCAGGCCGCGGTCGAACTCCCGGTTGCTCGGCGAGGTGTACTCGTCCGCATAGCGGAACGGGCCGTACACGCACCACGGGCCGCCCGGCGGCAACAGGGCGCCGATGCCGCGGATCATCGCGCCGACGTCCTCCCAGGACATGATGTGCAGCGTGTTGGCGGTGAACACCGCATCGGCGTGGCGCACCGGCCAGTCCGGCTGGGCGACGTCGAGCGGCTCGGGTGCGGCGAGATTGGCGCCGCCCTCCCGGCGGATGCGCTGCTCGAGCGCGGCCAGGTTCTGCGCCCGCTCGGTGGGCTGCCAGGTCAGGTGCGCAAGGTGCCGCGCGAAGTGCACGGCGTGCTGGCCCGTTCCGCTGCCGATCTCGAGCACCCGGGTGCAGCCGGCGAGGCGCTCGCGCAGGACCGCGAGAATGGGCTCCTTGTTGCGCTCGCATGCCTCGGAAAAGGGCAGCATGCGGACCTCCTACTCATGCGGGCGATCTTTCGATAAAGTACGCGACCCTCGACCACCTCGGACACCCGACCAGGAGTTCATCGATGTCGATCTCGCTCTACGATGTTACCATTCCCGTGCTGATCCGAGGCCTTCGCAACCTCTCCACGATCCTCGAGAAGGCCGAAGGCCATGCGGCGTCCCGGAAAGTCGATCCGGCCGTCTTCGCGCAGCTGCGGCTGTTCCCGGACATGCATCCGCTGGCCCGCCAGGTGCAGATCGCCTGCGATACCGCCAAGGGCGCGGCGGCGCGCCTCGCGGGGATCGACGTCCCGAAGCACGAGGACGTGGAGGTCGGCCTCGCCGACCTGCGTGCCCGCATCGGCAAGACGCTCGAATTCATCGGCACCGTGACCGCGGCCCAGCTCGACGGCGCGGAGCGGCGCGCCATCGAGATCAAGTTTCCGAGCGCGACCTGGCGGTTCGACGGGCTCGCGTACGTCACCGACTTCGTGCTGCCCAATTTCTTCTTCCACGAGAGCATGGTGTACGCGTTGCTGCGCAAGGGGGGCGTGGCCATCGGCAAGGGCGACTTTCTCGGCGACATCCAGTGATGCGAGCGCGGCGATGATCCGGGAGGGCGGCGCGCCGCCCTCCCGGACGGTCACGCCAGCAGTTCGAGCAGCATCTCGACGCGCATGAACAGGTTCTCCTCGGTGCGCGCCTCGTGGGTGAATCGCAGCTTGAGAGGCCCCTCGAGCTTGTAGTCCTTGGGCCGGGTCTGGATCAGCTTCAGGACGCGCCGC
>JAJXZV010000207.1 GCA_021779875.1 Pseudomonadota bacterium | reverse complement strand
GGTGATCGACCGGATGCTCTCGGCGGAGGGCAACGTCGGATTCGACGCCGCGCGCAAGCAGTTCGTCGACCTGCTCGCCGAAGGGATCATCGACCCGGTCAAGGTGGTGCGAACGGCCCTCGAGAATGCGGTGTCCGTGGCCGGCGTGCTGCTGCTGACCGAGGCGACCATGACCGAGAAGCCCGAGCCCGAGGAGCCCTCCTCGGCGGCCGCCCCCTGAGCCGTGGCCGAGCCCCTCCCGCCGCCGAAGCGCATCGCCGTGCTCACCAGCGGCGGCGACGCGCCCGGCATGAATGCGGCGATCCGCGCCGTGGTGCGCACCGGCCTGGCGCGCGGCTTCGAGGTGTTCGGTGTCCGCGACGGCTTCACCGGGCTGATCGCCGGGAACCTCGTGCCGCTCGGCGCGCGCGACGTGGGCGGCATCATCGGACGCGGCGGCACCGTGCTCGGCACCACCCGCTGCGAGGCCCTGCGGACCGAGGCGGGCCAGGCTGCCGCCGTCGCGCGGCTGGCCCGGCGCGAGATCGGCGGGCTGGTGGTGATCGGCGGCAACGGCTCGCAGGCGGGCGCCAACGCGCTCGCGCTGCGCGGCGTCCGGGTGGTGGGCGCCGCGTCGACCATCGACAACGACCTCGCCGGCACCGACGTCTCGATCGGCACCAGCACCGCGCTCGACGTGGCCCTCGAGGCCATCGACCGGCTGCGCGTCACCGCGGCCTCGCACAAGCGGGTCTTCCTGGTCGAGGTCATGGGGCGCAACACCGGACATCTCGCGCTCAACGCCGGCATCGCCGGCGGCGCCGAGGCCATCGTTCTGCCGGAGCGCGAGGACGAACCGGAGGGGGTGGCGGCCGAGATCCTCGCGGCCTACGAACGCGGCAAGAGCCACGCCATCGTGGTGGTCGCGGAGGGCGCGAAGTACAACGGCGAGCGCCTGGCGCGGCACTTTCACGAGCACCGGGGCCGCCTGGGCTTCGAGCTGCGGGTCACGACCCTCGGACACGTGCAGCGCGGCGGCACGCCGAGCGCCTTCGACCGCGTGCTCGCCACGAGGCTCGGCGCCGCGGCGGTCGATCATCTGGACGCCGGCCGCCACGGCGTGCTGCTCGGCGTCGTGGACGACGAGATCGCCGCCACCGCGCTCGCGACGGTCGCGCACCTCAGGAAACCGCTGGACGCGCGCCTGCTCGAGCTCGCGTCCGTGCTCGCCCGATGAACCCGGACGGAGAAACCGCATGCGCCTGGAAGACTTCTGCACGCTCGACGTGATCTGCTGCGCCACATCGACCAGCGTCTCGGACGCGGCGCGCCTCATGCGCGACCATCACACGGGCGACGTGGTGGTGGTCGACGACCCGGGCGGCGACCGCACTCCCCTGGGCATCGTCACCGACCGGGACATCGCCATAGAGGTGATCGCCCGGGACCTCGACCCCGCGGCGACCCGCGTCGGCACCATTCTACGGGCGCCGCTCGTGATCGCGAGCAGCGGCGAGGACGCGCGCGACGCGCTCGAGCGGATGCGCGCCCACGGCGTGCGCCGCCTGCCCGTCGTGGGCGGCGCCGGCCGCCTGGTGGGAATCGTCTCGCTCGACGATCTGGTGCAGCTGGCCGCCGACGACCTCGGCAAGCTCGCCGGCATCATCGCGCGCGAGCAGGGCCGCGAGCGGCGGCTCAGACGGTGAGGCGAGTGAGGCCGCCCATGTAGGGCACGAGCGCCGGCGGCACCGCGACGCTGCCGTCCGCCTGCTGATAGTTCTCGAGCACCGCGACCAGGGCGCGGCCCACCGCCACGCCGGAGCCGTTCAGCGTGTGCACGAGCTCGGGCTTGCCGGTCGCGGGATTGCGCCACCGCGCCTGCATGCGCCGGGCCTGGAACGCCTCGCAGTTGCTGCAGGAGGAGATCTCGCGGTAGCGCTGCTGCGAAGGCAGCCACACCTCGAGATCGTAGGTCTTGGCGCTGCTGAAGCCGACGTCGCCGGCGCACAGGGCGAGCACGCGGTACGGCAGTCCCAGGGCTTCGAGCACCGCCTGCGCATGCCCGGTGAGTTCCTCGAGCGCCTCGTAGGAGCGCTCCGGGCGCACCACGTGCACCAGCTCCACCTTCTCGAACTGGTGCTGGCGGATCATGCCGCGCGTGTCCTTGCCGGCGGCGCCCGCCTCCGAACGGAAACAGGGCGTGTGGGCGGCGAACTTCAACGGCAAGGCGTCCGCCTCGAGGATCCGGTCGCGCACCAGGTTGGTCACCGGCACCTCGGCCGTGGGGATCAGGTAGAACCCCGGCTCGCCGTCCACGCGGAACAAGTCCTGCGCGAACTTTGGCAGCTGCCCGGTGCCCTCGAGCGCCGCCGCCTGCACGAGGTAGGGCACGTAGACCTCGCGGTAGCCGTGCGCGCGCACGTGCAGGTCGAGCATGAACTGCACCAGGGCTCGGTGCAGGCGCGCCAGCGCGCCGGCGAGCACCACGAAGCGCGCGCCGGAGATGCGCCCGGCCGCCTCGAAGTCCATGCCGAGGCGCTCGCCCAGGGCCACGTGGTCGAGCGGCGCGAAGTCGAACGAGCGCGGTTCGCCCCAGCGGCGGATCTCGACGTTGGCGGATTCGTCGCGCCCCTCCGGGACGTCCGGATGCAGTATGTTCGGCAGCCCGGCCTGCAGCGTCTGCAGCTGCGCCTGCACCGCCTCGAGTTCCGCCTCGAGCTCCGAGAGGCGCCGCCCGAGGGACTCGCCCTGCGCCTTGAGCGGCGCCGCGTCCGCCCCGGTCGCCATGGCCTGGCCGACCGCCTTGGCGGTGGCATTGCGCTCGGCGCGCAACCGGTCCGCCTCGATCTGCACCGCCTTGCGGCGCTGCTCGAGCGCGGCGAACGCGCCCACGTCGAGTTCGAAACCACGCCGTCCCAGGGCGGCGGCGACGCCGGGGAGATCGCTTCGCAGCAGCTTCGGATCGAGCACGGTGAAGTCCTTGTGATCGGTGATGGGGCCAGGCGCGCAAGAATACCGAAGGAGTGCTAGGGCGTTCCAGCCGCCGCGCCGCGCGCCGCCCGATCGCGCTCACGGCGGGCCGCGAGCGCCTCGCCGATCTTGATCTCCAGGCCGCGCGGCGCCGGCACGTAATAGCGGCGCTCCGGCATCGTGTCGGGGAAGTAGCGCTCGCCCGCGGCATGGGCATCGGGCTCGTCGTGCGCATATCGATAGCCCTTGCCGTAGCCGATCTCCTTCATGAGCCGGGTCGGGGCGTTGCGCAGGTGCAGCGGCACCTCCAGCGAGCCGAATTGCGCCGCGTCGGCGCCCGCGGCCTTGTAGGCGGTGTACACCGCATTGCTCTTGGCGGCGCAGGCCATGAACACCACCGCCTGGGCGATGGCGAGT
>JAJXZV010000082.1 GCA_021779875.1 Pseudomonadota bacterium | reverse complement strand
ACCGCCGTCATCGGACCCGGCGGCCAGCCGGTGGAGATCCAGATCCGCACGCACGAGATGCACGCCCATTCCGAGCGCGGCGTCGCCGCGCACTGGCGCTACAAGGAGGGCGGGCGCGGCGACCAGGCGTACGAGCGCAAGATCAACCAGCTTCGGGCGCTGCTCGCGCCCGGCGAGACGGGCGAGGATGCGCGCGACTTCCTCGAGCGCATGCGGGTCGACCTGTTCCAGGACCGCATCTACGTGCTGTCCCCGAAGGGCGAGATCGTGGACCTGCCCAAAGGCGGAACGCCGCTCGACTTCGCCTATCAGGTGCACACCGATCTCGGGCATCGTACGCGCGGCGCGAAGGTCAACGGCCGCATGGTCGGGCTCGATCACCACCTGCAGAACGGCGAGACGGTGGAGATCATCGCCGGCAAGAATCCGCACCCGTCGCGCGACTGGTTGTCGGCGACCTCCGGTTACATCGCCAGTCCACGCCACCGCAACAAGGTGCGGGCCTGGTTCCGCAAGCAGGACGAAGCGCAGAACAAGGCCGAGGGCCGCGCAATGTTCGAGCGCGAGATCCAGCGGCTCGGCGTGAACACTCCGCCGCTGCCGGACCTGCTCGCCGAACTGCGCATGCCCGGGAGCGAAGCGCTGCACGAGGCCCTGGGTCTCGGCGAGATCACGCCCGCGCAGGTGGCCGGCGCCATCCAGCGGCTGCTGCACGCGCGCGAGCTCAAGGCGGCCGAGACGGTCCGAACCCGCCCCGCGGCCGCGGCCGGCCGGGAGCCGGAGGCCGAGGTGCAGGGCATCGGCGACCTGCTGGCCACCTATGCACGCTGCTGCAAGCCCGTCCCGCCGGAGCCGATCGCCGGCTACATCACCGTCGGGCGCGGCGTGAGCATCCACACCCAGCGGTGCCCGAACCTCGCCCGCCTCGCCCAGAAGGCCCCGGCCCGCGTGCTCGCGGTGAGCTGGGGACCGGCCGGCGGCGGCGAATTCCCGGTGGACATCGACGTGCAAGCCTTCGATCGCCGGGGGCTCGTGCGCGACGTGAGCGCCGCGCTGGCCGACGAGAAGATCAGCATCGACGGCATGCACACGCAGACCGATCGGCGCGACAACGTGGCGCACATGCAGATCTCGATCTCGATCGACGGCCTGCCGCAGCTGTCGCGCGTGCTGGCGCGGATCGCCCAGGTGCCGAACGTGATCAGCGCCAGGCGGCGCCGGTGAGCGCGGCGTCCGGCGCTCAGCGATTGATCGAGTCGATCGCCCTCTTGTCCGCGGCGAGCGCCGCCTCGTGGATCGCCTCGGACAGCGTCGGGTGCGCGTGCATGGTGCGCTGAAGGTCCTCCGTGCTCGCCGAGTACTCCATGGCGAGCACCGCCTCGGCGATCAACTCGCCGGCCATCGGCCCGATCACGTGCACGCCGAGGATCTCGTCGTCGTCCCGCGCCGAGATCACCTTCGCCATGCCAGCGCCCGCCTCCATCGCGCGCGCGCGGCCGCTCGCGGCGAACGGGAAGGTGCCGACCTTGTACGGCCGGCCGCCCGCCTTGACCTGCTCCTCGGTCTGGCCGACCCAGGCGATCTCCGGCGCCGTGTAGATCACGGAGGGAATGGCCCGGTAATTGACCTCGCCGTAGAGCCCCGCGATCAGGTCGGCCACCATCACGCCCTCTTCCTTGCCCTTGTGCGCGAGCATGGGCCCGCGCACCACGTCCCCGACCGCCCACACCTTGGGCGCGGCCGTGCGGCAGTGCTCGTCGACCTCGATGAAGCCGCGCGCGTCGATTCCCACCCCCGTCCCCTCGGCGAGCAATCCCGAGGTGAACGGCCGGCGGCCCACCGCCACCACGAGCTTGTCGACCTCGAGCGTGTGCTCGCCCGCGGCGCCGCCGTACGTCACGCCAACGGCGCCGCCCGTCACCGTGGCGCGCGCCACCTTGGCGCCGAGCTTGACCTCGAGCCCCTGCTTCTTGAACTGCCGGAGCGCCTCCTTCGCGACGGCCTGATCGGCCATCGGCAGGAACTGCTCGACGGCCTCGAGAATGGTCACCTGGCTGCCCAGCCGGCGCCAGACGCTGCCGAGCTCGAGGCCGATGACCCCGGCGCCGATCACTCCGAGGCGGGGGGGGACGGCGTCGAATTCGAGCGCCGTCCAGGAATCGACGATGACCTTGCCGTCGTGAGGCACCGCGGGCAGGCGCACCGGCACCGAGCCGGAGGCGAGCACCACGTGCTCGGCCTCGAGGGTCCTCCGACCGCCGTCGGCGCCGGTGACCGTCACCTTGTTGCCGGGTTCGAGCCGGCCGTGTCCCGGGATGCCGACCACGCCATTGGCCTTGAACAACGCGGCGATGCCGCCCGTCATGGTCTTGACGATGGAAGCGCGCCGCTTCTGCATGGCCGCCAGATCCAGCGTCACCGTCCCGACCCCGATCCCGTGGACCGCGAACTCCTCCTTCGCCCGGACGTACAGTTCGGACGATTCGAGCAGCGCCTTGGAGGGGATGCAGCCGGCGTTCAAGCACGTGCCGCCATAGGCATAGGACCCGTCGAGATTGCGCCACTCGTCGACGCACGCCACTTTCAGCTTGTTCTGCGCCGCGCGGATGGCGGCCGGATAACCGCCCGGCCCGGCGCCGATGACCACCACGTCGAACCGTTCGCTCATATGCTGAGCACCATGCGCGCCGGATCCTCCAGGCACTGCTTCACCGTCACCAGAAACTGAACCGCCTCGCGGCCATCGATGATGCGGTGGTCATAGGTCAGCGCGATGTACATCATCGGCCGCACCACGATCTGTCCGTCGACCACCATCGGCCGCTCCTGGATCTTGTGCATGCCGAGAATGGCGCTCTGCGGCGCGTTGACGATCGGCGTCGACAGCAGCGATCCGAACACCCCGCCGTTGGTGATCGTGAACGTGCCGCCGGTCAGCTCCTCCATGGTGATGGAGCCGGCGCGCGCGCGCGCGGCGTAATTGGCGATCGCCTTCTCCACGTCCGCGAACGTCATCCGGTCCGCGTCGCGCAGCACCGGCACGATCAGGCCGCGATCGGTCGAGACCGCGACCCCGACGTCGAAGTACTCGTGATAGACGATGTCGCCGCCCTCGACCGAGGCGTTGACCACCGGGAATTTCCTCAGGGCCTCGACGCAGGCCTTGGTGAAGAAGGACATGTAGCCGAGCTTCACGCCGTGCTGCTTCTCGAAGGTGTCCTTGTAGCGCGCGCGCAATTCGTTGACCGCGTGCAGGTCCACCTCGTTGAACGAGGTGAGCAGCGCCTGGGTCGATTGCGCCTGAACCAGCCGCTCCGCGATGCGTGCGCGCAGGCGGGTCATCGGCACGCGCTGCTCGGCGCGCGCCCC
>JAJXZV010000128.1 GCA_021779875.1 Pseudomonadota bacterium | reverse complement strand
GCGCCGCCTGGGTCGGATCCATGCCCACCATGGAATTCAGCGTCGCATCCGGCGCCGCGACGCCGGCGATGCGGTCGTACATGCGCTTGGCCTGATCCTTGGTGAGCGCGCCGGCCGCGTGCGCCGCGCCGGCGAGCAGCGCGGCCGCGGCGCCTGTGGCCAGCAGGCAACGCAGGATGCGAGCCGCGCCGAGCGGCACGCCGAGCGCCGCCGGCTGCTCGCCGTGCGGCCGCGATTCCGTGTTTGCCATCCCGTCGTTCATAGAGCCGTCCACCGTTGGCGTTGTGATGTCGAACTGGGCCGGACTATAGGCACACGGACCGGCCTCCAGTAATGTCTCAATCGACCGACGTCGGCTTTTCGCGACAGTATCTGCGCGCCTCGGGCGGCCTATATTCTGGGTTGCACGACGTCGGCGTCCCGCGAGTGCCGACAAGGGAAACGGATGCGGCGAAGTTCTTCCGTGAGTGCGTTAACAGAATGCGCACGCAAACCGAACCAAGATTCCAAATATGAGATCGATTAAGTCCAATCTGGCGCTTCTTCTGCCGCTGCTCGTGGTCGCGGGCTGCGCGGGCGGGGTCAGCGGCCACGCGCCCGGCCTGGCGGGCGTGCAGTCGCAGGATCCGGGCACCTTCACCTACCCGATCGCCTACGTGAAGCGGCCGCCGCCCGCCAAGGACATCGACGCCGGCGATCTGATCACCTCCACGGCCGGCGGTGACCTGTACGTGCGCGCGCAGGCCAACTCCGGCAGCCCGGAGGTCGACGTCACCGGGTCGATCACCCAGGGGCAGGGCGACGTGAAGGACCTCGACGTGTCCCCCGACGGCACGAAACTGCTGTTCTCGCTGCGCCTGCCGCTGATCCCGAACGCCAAGGCGATCGACCAGCCGACCTGGAAGATCTATCAATACGACGTCGCGACCAAGACGGTGACCCAGCTCACCAACGACGACACGACGCGCGGCCACGACATCGGCGCGCACTACCTGCCCGACGGGCGCATCGTGTTCGCCTCGACGCGCCAGGCGGCCACCCAGGCCGTGCTCATCGACGAGGGCCGGCCGCAGTACCCGGCGCAGACGGACGGCACGCACGACGCGCGCCAGGACATCTTCCTGCTGCACGTCATGAACTCCGACGGCAGCAACATCCAGCAGATCACCTTCAACGCCAACCACGATTTCGCGCCCTCGGTGCTCGCCGACGGCCGGATCGTGTTCTCCCGCTACGAGTCGATCAACGGCGATGAGATCAGCCTGTATCGGGTGAACCCGGACGGCACCGGCCTCGAGCTGCTGTACGGCGAGAACAGCCACGCGACCGGCGCCAACATCGCGGGCACCAACGACGCCGTGATCCAGTTCCTGAACGCCCGTCAACGCGCCGATGGCCGGCTGCTCGCCATCGCCCGGCCCTTCCTCGGCACGCAGCAGGGCGGCGACATCGTCGCGATCGACGCGGCGGATTTCGTCGAGATCCACCAGCCCTCGACGCCGAACGGCGCGCCCGGCACCGCGCAGGTGAGCGCGACCCAGCTCGGAGTCACCACCGACGCGAACAAGCCGTCGCTCGGCGGGCGTTTCGCCTCCGTGTATCCGCTCTATGACGGCACGAACCGGATGCTGGTGAGCTGGGCCCCCTGCCTGATCCTGGTCCAGGGCGCGACGCAGCTGTGCACGTCGGCCAATACCACCGGCGCCACCGTCACCGAGGCGCCGCCGCAATACACGATCTGGGTGTACGACGCCGATCACGGCACCTTGAGCCCGATCATCGGGGCTCAGTCCGGCCTGATGATCCTCGAGCCGGTGATCCTGCAGGCGCGCACTCCGCCCCCGGCGGCGCTCACGCCGGCCACGCCCACCACCGCGTCCACGGATCTCGCCAATCTCGGCCTCGGCGTCCTCGAGATCCGCAGCGTCTACGATTTCGACGGTACGGACACGGTCGCCGCCAAATCGGAGATCTCCGCCCAGACGCCGGCCGCGGTGACCAGCATCTCCGCGCTCGCCGATCCGGCGCAGGCCACCGCCGGCCAGCGGCCCGTGCGCTTCGTGCGCATCGAGAAGGCGGTGGAGATCCCCTCGCAGGACGTGCGCAAGATCAACAACTCGGCGTTCGGACCCGCCGGCATGGGCATGCGCGAGATCCTCGCCTACGCACAAGTCGAACCGGACGGTTCGGTGAAGATCCAGGTGCCCGCGAACGTGCCGTTCACCCTGGAACTGCTCGACCAGAACGCCCGGCGTATCGGCCCGCGGCACACCAGCTGGCTGCAGCTGATGCCGGGAGAGACCAAGACCTGCACCGGCTGTCACGATCCGGCCAACGCGACCGCCCCGGCCTTCCCGAAGTCCCACGGCCGCGCCGGCCTGACCCTGTCGGCCTACCCCGGCGCGGCGGCGGCCGGCGGCCCGTTCTTCCCCGGCACCGTGACGAGTCTGGCGGTGGTCAATGCGGGCGACACCATGGCGGACACCCGGGTCGCGGACACCTGCCAGAGCGGCTCGGCGGCGCCCTGCGCCGAAGTGCCGAGCATCGACGTCAGCTACGCCGACGTGTGGACCGATCAGGCCACCGCCGGGCGCCCGCCCGACGCGAGCTTCGCCTATCTCTATGGCGATCTGTCGACCCCGAAGCCGAGCAACGCGCACTGCGTGACCTGGGACGCGCTGTGCCGCAGCGTGATCCACTACCCCGACGACACCACGCCCCCGTACCACATCCAGTCGCTCTGGGACTTCCCGCGCCAGGTGACCGACCCGGTCACGGGCACCGTGACCGCCGACAACACCTGCACCATCTGCCACGGTCCGGTCAGCGCTCAGAAGACCGTGCAGGTGCCGGCCGGTCAGCTCGATCTGACCGGCGGAGCCTCTTCCGACGACCCGACGGTGGTCACCTCGTATCGACAGTTGTTGTTCCCTCACGACCAGCAGACGCTTAATATGGGGGTGCTGCAGAACGTGCTCGTGCCGGCGCCCGGCCCCCCGGACCCGGTGACCGGTCAGCCGACCACGATCATGGTCCCGGTGTCCTTGGCACCGCCGGCGACCGCGGGCAGCGCGAATGGCTCGGGATGTTTCTTTACGGTATTCACGAAGTTCGGAACCTGCGACGGTAGTGCGGCCACGGTGGACCACACCCGATTCTTGACGCCGGCGGAGTTGCGTTTGATTTCTGAGTGGCTCGACATAGGGGCGCAGTTCTACAACGACCCGTTCGTCGCACCGATGGCGAACTGATTAGATGCGGCGTCTGCTACCGCTCCTCGCGCTGCTGTTGCAGGTGCTCTATCCGCTCGCAGGCCGCGCGAAGGAGCCGCTGCTCCAGGTGATCGTTTCGGAGCCGTATCTCGAATTGC
>JAJXZV010000443.1 GCA_021779875.1 Pseudomonadota bacterium | reverse complement strand
ACCGACGCGAGCCCGGCGCTGCCGGCCGAGGAGTCCGCGGTGGAACGGTACCGGGTGCTGGCCGAGTCGCTCGCCGACGGGGAGTCGCGCCGGCGCACCACCATCGGCATCACCCGTGCCGGACTCGCCAAACGCTGCGTCACCTGGCTCAAGATCCTGCTGACCGTGCCCTCGAACGCGGCCAACAGCGCGCCCATGCGCGAATTCATCGACGCGCTCGGGCTGTTCCCCGCGCTGTTCGACAGCGAGCCCTCGGCGCGCTCGCGCCGCGCCCGGCTCACCTGGCTGCTGACCCACGACCGGCGCCTGGACGCCAGCACCCGCGAGGCGGCCACCGCCCTGATCGAGGCCTGCGAGCAGCTGGGCGTGCTGCTTTGGCCCGACGCCGAAACCGCCTGATTGCACGCCTGATCCTCCTGAAAGTCCCCGACCGCGCCCGCTGCTGCGCTGCTCCGCAGGCGGACCTGGCGCCCGCCGGGGCGTTTGCCGGTATACTGCCCAGTTAGTCCGGTAATCCGCGTCGGAGTTCTCAAATCGTGTCACCCGTCGAACCGCTCGAGTCCGCGGCGCCGCCCGCCGCCGACAAGTCACGCTTTCGCTTCCAGAAGCTGCTGCAGCCGTTCACGCGGGAGCGCGCCATCGTGGTGCCGATCCTGTGGTTCCTGCTCGACTGGGTGGTGCTCGGCGCGGCGATCGCGAGCCTCCTGGTGGTCGACCCCTGGTGGGTGAAGGTGTTCGCCTCGCTGGTGGCGGCGCTGTGGATCGCGCGCCTGTTCGTGATCGGGCACGATGCCTGCCACGGCGCCTACACCCCCAGCAAGACGCTGAACGTGTGGATCGGCCGGATCGCCTTCCTGCCCTCCCTGACCCCCTACAGCCTGTGGGAGATCGGCCACAACCTCGCGCACCACGGCTTCACCAACTTGAAGGGCCGGGACTACGTCTGGACGCCCTACTCGCCCGAAGAGTTCGCGCGTCTGCCCTGGACGCGGCGCCAGCTCGAGCGCATCTACCGCAGCGGCGTGGGCCAGGGCGTGTACTACATGGTGGAGATGTGGTGGAAGAAGCTCTATTTCCCCGGCCGCAAGCACGTGACCTCGCGGCGCGCGAGCTACACCTTCGATAGCCTGCTGGTCACGGCCTTCGGGGTGCTGTGGATCGGCGGACTGATCGCCTGGGGCGGTCACAGCGGCCGCTCCATCGTCTCGCTGCTGGTGTTCGGATTCGCCGTGCCGTTCTTCCTGTGGAACTGCCTGATGGGCTTCGTGATCTACGTGCAGCACACCCACCCGCGCGTCGCCTGGTACGAGCGGCGGGACGAGTGGTCGGCGAACGCCGGCTACGCCACCACCACGGTGCACGTGAAGCTGCGGCGCCCGTTCGACGGCCTGATCCACTACATCCTCGAGCACGGCGCCCATCACGTGAACATGGGCGTGCCGCTGTATCGCCTGAAGGCCGCACAGGCGCGCCTCAGCGCAACCCTCGACGAGCGGCTGAATTCCGAGGTGTTCACCTGGCGCTACTACTGGAACACGGTGCGCCGCTGCAAGCTGTACGACTTCGCCCAGCACGTGTGGACCGATTTCGACGGCCGGATCACCTCGACCCCGGTGGTGCAGACGCGCTGATCAGCGCGCCGCACCCGGGGTATAGCGCAGCGTGGCCAGCCAGTTGCGGCCGTCCTGCGGGTAGTAGAGCGCGGTCTCGTAGCGCCGGCCGTTGAGGTTCGCGACCTTGCCCTCGAGGGCGAGCGCGCGGCTGATCTGCCAGGCGGCGAGCAGATCGATCGTCGTATATCCCCCGAGCGGCTGCGTGTTCGCGAGGTCGTCGTACCGGCGGCCCGACACGTTCACGCGCGCGCCCGCCGTGCCCGCGCTCCACTGGCGCGTCAGCTCCAGCCGACCCGAGTACTCCGCCCGCCGCGGCAGCAGATTGCCCTCGTAGGGCGCCGCGGACTGGTTGCGCGGATCGGTCCAGGTGCCGGTCAGTCCCGCGGTCCATCCGTCGAACCGGCGCTGCGCCTGAAACTCGGCGCCGCGGATCAGGGCGCGGTCGATGTTCTGCGCCGTGAAGGTGTTCGGGTCGGTCTCGATCAGATCGGTGATGCGGGTCTGATAGGCATGCAGCGACCACAGACCCCAGCCCGTGCCCTGATCCAGGCCGAGTTCCACCGAATGCGAAGTCTCCGGCTTGAGCGTCGGCGTACCGTAGTACGGATAGTACAGCTCGTTGAAGGTCGGCGCCTTGAAGGCGGTCGCGTACGAGGCGCTGAAACGCAGATCCCCGGCGAACCGGTAACCCCAGGCCGCGCCGCCCGTGTCCTTGCCGCCGAACTGCTGATTGTCGTCGTGCCGCGCGCTCAAGGTCAGATGCTGGGCGCCGAATTCGGCGTCGTACTCCCCGAAGGCGCCGGTGTCGCGCCGCGAGGTGAGCGCGTAGTCGGTGTTGCTGTCGACCCGGTCGAGCAGATAGTCGCCGCCCGCGGTCAGCGTCTGGCCGGCGGCCAGGCGCCAATCGGCCTGCAGCGACGCGCTCGTTCGCACCGTGTCGAACAGGCTCGGGGCCACGGGGGACTGCGGATTGACCGCGAGCCCGACGGCCACGTCGGTCGCCTGGTCACGCGCCTGCCCGCCGCGCACCGACACCCGCAGCGCATCCACCGGCGACCACTGACCGGTGGCGCCGAGCACCTGCTGCACGAAGTATTCGCGGTTCTGGTAGTCGCTGTGAAAATCGCTGGCGCCGCTCGCGCGCAGCGCGAACACCTCGACCTGGGCGCCGTCCGCGGGCCGGTACGCGAACCGGCCCGACACCGAGGCGTTGCGGTAGCGGTCGTCGTAGGGCACGTTGGTGTAGCAGCCGCCGCCAGGCTGGCTCGGGCTCACGTACGGCGCGCCGAGACAGGAGTCGTAGCCGTTGGTCGTCTGGTAGGCGCCCGAGACGTCGTAGGAAACCTGCTTCGAGCCGCCGCCGACGCCGCCCTCGACCTGCTGGTAGCCGTGGCTGCCCGCCGAGTAGCCGAGCTCCGGCGACGGCGCGCCCGAACCCTGCCGCGTGAAGATCTGAATCACGCCGCCGACCGCGTCCGAGCCGTACAGGCTCGAGCGCGGGCCGCGCACGATCTCGATGCGCTCGATCTCGGACACCGGCAGATACTGCAGCGCCGTGCTGCCGACGGTCGCCGAACTCAGGGGAATGCCGTCGACCAGCACCAGCACGTGATCGGACTCGGTGCCGCGCATGAACAGCGAGCTCTGCTTGCCGAGCCCGCCGTTGTTGGCGATCTCGATGCCGGCTTCGCCGATCAACAATTCCTGCAGGGACGTCGCCTGACGCGCCTCGATGGTGGCGCGGTCGAGCACCGTGACGGAGGCGAGCGCCTCGCCCTGCGGCTCCGGG
>JAJXZV010000222.1 GCA_021779875.1 Pseudomonadota bacterium | reverse complement strand
CCGACGTAGCCGCGCGAGGAAGTCTCGTAGTTGCCCACCTTGATGAGGTCGAGGCCTCCCGAGATCTCCTGCCAGACGGTGTTCTTGTCGTTGAGCGCCTGGCGCGACTGGTCGACGTAGGCGAGCTTCACGGTGGGCCCGATCCTGATCTCGCCGGCATCGGGCTTCTCGGCGCCGGTGAGCATGCGGAACAAGGTGGTCTTGCCCGCGCCGTTCGGTCCGATGATGCCGACGATCCCGCCCGCGGGCAGGCTGAACGACAGGTTCTCGATGAGCAGCCGGTCGCCGAAGGCCTTGCGCAGGTTCCTGCACTCGATGACCAGGTCCCCGAGCCGATCGCCCGGCGGTATGTAGATCTCGTTGGTCTCGTTGCGCTTCTGGAACTCCTGCGACGCGAGCTCCTCGTAGCGCTGCAGGCGGGCCTTGGACTTGGCCTGGCGAGCCTTCGGGTTGGTGCGCACCCATTCGAGCTCGCGCTTCATGGTCTTGGCGAGGGCGTCTTGCTGGCGCTGTTCCTGCTCGAGGCGCTGCTCCTTCTGCTCGAGCCAGGAGGAGTAATTGCCCTGCCAGGGAATGCCGTGGCCGCGGTCGAGCTCGAGGATCCACTGCGCGGCGTTGTCCAGGAAGTAGCGGTCGTGGGTGACCGCGACCACGGTGCTCGGGTATTCCTCGAGGAAGTGCTCGAGCCAGGCGACCGATTCGGCGTCCAGGTGGTTGGTGGGCTCGTCGAGCAGCAGCATGTCGGGCTTCGACAGCAGCAGCCGGCACAGCGCCACGCGCCGCTTCTCGCCGCCGGAGAGCTTGCCGACGACCGCGTCCCAGGGCGGCAGGCGCAGGGCGTCCGCGGCGATCTCGAGCTTGCGCTCGAGTTCCCAGCCGCCGACCGCGTCGATCTGGTCCTGGAGCTTGGCCTGCTCCTCGAGCGCCTTGTTCATCTCATCGTCCGACAAGGGCTCCGCGAAGCGGTCGCTCACCGCGTTGAACCGGTCGATCAGCCGCTGCACGTCGCCGACGCCCTCGCCGACGACCTGGCGCACGGTCTTGGACTCGTCGAGCTCCGGTTCCTGCGGGAGGTAGCCGATCTTGATGCCCGGCTGCGGGCGCGCCTCGCCCTCGATGTCCTGGTCGACGCCGGCCATGATCTTGAGCAGGGTGGACTTGCCCGAACCGTTCAGGCCGAGCACGCCGATCTTGGCGCCCGGGAAGAAGCTCAAGGATATGTCGCGCAGGATGATGCGCTTGGGCGGCACTACCTTGCCGACCCGGTTCATGGTGTAGATGAACTGAGCCATCGATGGCCTTCGGGTTGTATGGGGCGGAGCCCGCCATTATCCGCGACCCGGCCCAGGATGTCACGGTGCGGCAAGGGGTTTTCGGGCGGGCCGAACCCCATCGGCGCCTTGGGAATCGGCCCGATTGTGGGCTACACTTAAGGGCTGATCATACGGAGGCGTTCGATGTTTACTTCCCAGATGACGATTGCCGGATTCGATCCCGAACTCGCCAAGGCGATGGCCGACGAGCGCCGCCGCCAGGAGGATCACATCGAGCTGATCGCCTCTGAGAACTACGCCAGTCCCCGGGTGCTCGAGGCGCAGGGGTCGGTGCTCACGAACAAGTACGCGGAAGGGTATCCCGGCAAGCGCTATTACGGCGGCTGCGAGTTCGTGGACGTGGCCGAGCAGCTGGCCATCGACCGCGCCAAGCAGCTGTTCGGCGCCGACTATGCGAACGTGCAGCCGCATTCCGGCTCCCAGGCGAACGCCGCGGTGTACCTCGCCCTGCTCAATCCGGGCGACACCATCCTCGGCATGAGTCTCGATCACGGCGGGCATTTGACGCATGGCGCCAAGGTCAATTTCTCCGGCAAGCTGTTCAAGGCCTTCCAGTACGGCATCAAGGCCGACACCGGCGAGATCGACTACGACCAGGTGCGGCGTCTTGCCGAGGAGCACCGGCCGAAGCTCATCATCGCGGGCTTCTCCGCGTACTCGCGCGTCATCGACTGGGCGCGGTTCCGTGCCATCGCCGATTCGGTCGGCGCGCTGTTCCACGTCGACATGGCGCACGTGGCGGGACTGATCGCCGCGGGCCTGTACCCGAACCCGGTGCCGCACGCCGACGTCGTGACCACCACCACCCACAAGACGCTGCGCGGTCCGCGCGGCGGTCTGATCCTCGCGCGGCCGAACGCCGATCTGCACAAGAAGTTCAACTCCATGGTGTTCCCCGGCACCCAGGGCGGCCCGCTGATGCACGTCATCGCCGCCAAGGCGGTCGCCTTCCAGGAGGCGTTGCAGCCCGAGTTCAAGAAGTACTCGGCCCAGGTGCTCGCCAACGCCCGGGCCATGACCCGGGTGCTGCAGCAGCGCGGCTACAAGATCGTCTCCGGCGGCACCGACAACCACCTGTTCCTGCTCGACCTGATCGACAAGAACATCACCGGCAAGGACGCGGACGCGGCGCTCGGCCGGGCGCACATGACCGTCAACAAGAACGCGGTGCCCAACGACCCGCGGCCGCCGATGGTCACCAGCGGGCTGCGCATCGGCACGCCGGCGGTGACCACCCGCGGCTTCAAGGAACCGGAGGTCGAACGGCTCTCGAACTGGATCGCCGACGTGCTCGATCACATGGGCGATGAGTCGGCCGTGGAGCGCGCCCGCCAGCAGGTCCTGGAGATTTGCCGGCAATTCCCCGTCTATGGCTAGACCCACGCGGCCGCGCCTGACGGTGGCCGCGGGGTGTCCCCATGCATTGCCCGTTCTGCGGCCACACGGAGACTAAGGTCATCGATTCGCGGCTCGCCGGCGAAGGCCGGCAGATCCGCCGACGACGCGAGTGCCTGGCGTGCGCGGAGCGCTTCACGACCTTCGAGGAGGCGGAGCTGCTGCTGCCGGTGGTGATCAAGGGCGATCGCAGCCGCGAACCCTTCGACGCGGGCAAGCTCCTCGCGGGCATGCAGAAGGCGCTCGAGAAACGCCCGGTCGGACGCGAGGCGGTGGAGGCGGCGGTCGGACGCATCTGCCACCGGCTGCGGGCCCTCGGCGAGCGGGAGGTCGAGTCGCGCGCCGTCGGCGAGATGGTGATGGAGGAGCTGCACCAGCTCGACGAGGTGGCGTACGTGCGGTTCGCCTCGGTGTATCGCAGCTTCCAGGACATCGAGGCATTTCGCACGGAAGTCGACCAGCTGCGGCGCCGGCGCCGCCGGCGCAATCCCAGCAAGGATCAGCTGCCGTTGCTGCCGGGCGAGGAGCCCGGCGACGGCGGCCAATGAACGATCCGACCCTACCCGAGGACGAGCGGTTCATGGCGCGGGCGCTCGAACTCGCGCACCGCGGCCTGTACACGACCGATCCGAATCCGCGCGTCGGCTGCGTGCTGGTGCGCGGCGGGGAGGTGGTCGGC
>JAJXZV010000300.1 GCA_021779875.1 Pseudomonadota bacterium | reverse complement strand
ATTCTGGCCGACCCGCCCGCGCGGTGTCAAATGTCGAGCGTCCCACATGTGCCGGCTGGCGGCCATCAGCAGCGCGCATCTGGGCGGACCACGACGCACGGCCCTTGAACCGCTGTCGAACATGTGTTTGATTTAGGCATGACGCAGGCGCAAATAGGGCTTGGCAGGATGGAACGTCGCTTCGCGCCCGATCTGATGGCCGGGCAGGTCGCCCTGGTGACCGGCAGCGGGTCCGGCATGGGCCGCGCGACCGCGCTGGAGATGGCGGCGTGCGGTGCCAGCCTCTCGCTGTTCGGCCGTCGCCGCGAGCCGCTGGAGGAGACCGCGGCAATGATCCGGGACGGCGGGGGCACTGCCTTCGTCGTGTCGGGCGACATACGCGACGAGCAGAGCATCGACGCCGCGATGGACGCGATCGGCGCCGAATACGGCCGGCTCGACGTGCTCGTGAACAACGCCGGCGGGCAGTACATCTCGGCCGCCCGCGACATCACCAACAAGGGCTTCGAAGCCGTCATACGCAACAACCTGATCGGTTCGTGGCAGATGACGCGGGCGGTCGCGCATCGCTTCATGTTCGAACGCGGCGGCTCGATCGTGTTCGTCACCGCCGTCTCGGCCCGCACCGCGCTGACCGGCTTCGCCCACACGGTTGCGGCGCGGGCGGGTGTCACCGGGATGATGCGCACGCTTGCCGCGGAATGGGGCGCCTATGGCATACGGCTCAACGCGGTGGCACCCGGCACCATCCGTACCGAGGCGCTCGGCCGCTACCCGATCCCGCCCGAGAAATGGAGCGAGATGAACCGCTCCGTCCTGAACCGGCTCGGCCGGCCGGAGGACGTCGCCGGCACGATCATCTTCCTCGCCTCCAAACTCGGAGACTTCATCACCGGGGAGGACTGGTACGTGGATGGCGGGGAGACGCTGCATCTCGGCCACGACGCGCGCGACATGATCAATGCGGAAATGTTTGCCGCGCGGGAGCGGGCGCAGGACCGCCGTGGCTGACCCGCCGCAGCCGCCGACATGCCAGGTCGGGATGCCCGAGGGCCGCGAAAGCCGGGAGCGCATCGTGCAGCTCTGGCTCGGCCGCGGGCGCGGCCTGATTCCCCGGATGAACCTGCGCGTCGAGTGCGCGGGTCCCGAGGGCGCGACGGTGCGGATGCCGTTCAACCCCGCATTCTGCATCGACGCGGAGGCGACCCTGCTGCACGGCGGCGTGCTGACCGCCCTGCTGGATAGCGTGTTCGGCCTCGCGAACCTCCTGGCCATCCCCGACGTCCTGTCGATGGCGACGCTCGACCTGCGCATGGACTATCTTCGCCCAGCGCAGTCGCGCGCCGACATCCTGGTCCACGCGGCGTGCTATCGACAGACGCGGCACATCGCCTTCGACAGCGGCCGTGTCTGGTTCGACGGCGACAGGGAGGCCGAAGTGGCCCGCGGCACGGCGAGTTTTGCGCTCACCCGGCGGCAGGCCGAGGCCGGCCCCGGCGAGCAGGCTCCGACCCCGGCATGAGCGACGACATCGACGCGCGTCTCCGCGCGATCCCGTTCTTCCGTTTCCTCGGGCTGACCGCCGTCGAAGCCGGCAACGACAGCGCGACCGCGCGGGTCGCCTTCACCGAGGACTTCATCGGCAATCCGGTCGCCAACACCTATCACGGCGGCATCATCGCGAGCCTGCTCGAATCGGTCGCCTCGCTGACGGTGTGGCCGGGCCTCGTTGCGCCGGCGCCCAAGCCGATCAACCTGACCATCGACTATCTCCGGCCCGCGCAGGCCGAGGCGCTGGCGATCCACGCGCAGGTCTCCCGCAAGGGCCGCCGGATGGCGAGCGTGGAGAGCGTCGCCTGGCAAGCCGACCCCGACAAGCCGGTCGCCAAGGGGCTGTTCCACTTCCTGCTGGTCTGACCGCCCGAGCCGCGGCGAGGAAGCGACGAGCGGGCGCTGCGACGTGGCCGGCGCGCCGTCGTCAACGGCGCCCGCTCCCGGCCACGAAGAGGACGAGGCCGGCCAGTGGCGCGGCGAGGAAGATCACCCGGACGAAATGCGGGGTTCCGGCGTCGAGCGCGGCGACGAGGCCGCCGGCGACCACCAGGGCGGCCGTCACCAGGGCGAGGCCGACGCGGCGCCCCGTCTCCCGCAGCGTCGCCGACATCTCCGCTATGTCGGGCGTGGCGGCGGTCAGCGTGAGGCCCTCCCGCCGCAAGCGGCCGACGGCGCGCCGCAGCGCCTCAGGTCCGACAGTCAGGAGGAGATCCAGCTCCTTGAACAGCCGCAGGCCGCGGCCGGCCAGAGCCCTTGGCTCGAAGCGGGCCGCGAAGGCGCGCATCACCACCGGCGCGATCACCTCGACCACGTCGAGCTCCGGGTCCAGCGTGCGGGCGAGACCCTCGGCGATGCCGAGCGCCCGCATCAGCAGCACCAGGTCGGGGGGCAGGGCGAGGTGGTGCGTGCGCGCGATGCCGACGAACTCGGCGATAGCCTCGGCCAACCGGAGTGTCCGCCCGGCGCCGGCCTTGGCGTGCCGCTGGAGGAAGCGTTCGACGCTGGCTTGCAGGCCGGGCGGCGGCGCGCCGGTCAGGCCGGCCCAGTCCAGCAGCACGTCGGCCACCGAGTCGGCATCCGCATCCACCAGGGAGCCGAGCACGATCAGCACCTGCTCGCGCCTGCGGGCCGACAGGCGCCCGACCGAGCCGTAGTCGAGCAGGGCGAGACGACCCTCGGTGGTGACCAGGAGGTTGCCGGGATGCGGGTCGGCGTGAAAGACGCCGTCCAGCAGCACCATGCTGAGCAGCCCCCGCGCCGCCTCCGGCGCCAGGACACGTGCCAGCGCGGGATGGGCGGTGCGGAACGCGGCGTCCGGCCGCTCACCCTGGATGCGTGTGCTCACCAGCGTCCGTTCGGTCGTGTAGGCCGGATGCACCGCGGGGACGAGGAAGCCGCGTCCGAGGGCGCGGATCTGCTCCTGGTTGCGGGCCTCGATACGGAAGTCCAGCTCCTCGAGCAGCGCCTCGCCCAGCTCGGCGACCGCCCGGACGGGCTGGTGGCGCCGGAGGGAAGGGGAGCGCCGCTCGACGATGCGGGCGGCGGCCATGAGCAGGCGCAGGTCGGCCCGCATCACCGCCTCGATGCCAGGACGGCGCACCTTGACCACCACCTCCTCGCCGGTCGTGAGCCGGGCAAGGTGGACCTGGGCAATCGAGGCCGCGGCGAGCGGGGCGGGCGAGAATTCGGCGAACACCGTCTCGGGCGGGCCGCCGAGATCGGCGGCGAGCTGCGCGGCGATCGTCTCGAACGGCGCCGGCGCGACCCTGTCGTGCAGCCTGCCGAGCGCCTCGGTCAGCTCGGGCGGCAGCAGGTCGGCGCGCGTGCCCATGATTTGGCCCGGCTTGACGAAAGTC
>JAJXZV010000243.1 GCA_021779875.1 Pseudomonadota bacterium | reverse complement strand
CTCGTCGAGCAGGCTCAGCACCACCGCGCGCGCCGCGCCGCCGGCGCCCAGCACGGTCACCGGCCCGGCCGCCGCGCTCCAGTCGGGCTTGGCGTCGCGCAGGCACTGGATGTAGCCGTAGCCGTCGAAGTTGTAGCCCGTCAGGGTGCCGTCGGAATCGGCGACCACCGTGTTGACCGCGCCCATCCTGCGCGCCAGCGGATCGATGCGATCCAGCAGGGGCATGATCGCGACCTTGTGCGGAATGGTCACGTTGCAGCCCGCGATGCCCAGGGCGCGCAGCCCGCGCACCGCGTCGGCCAGGGCCTCGGGCCGCACCGGGAACAGTCCGTAGGCCGCCTGCAACCCATGCTCGCGCACCCAGAAATTGTGGATCGTGGGCGAGCGCGAATGCGCGACCGGCCAGCCCATCACTCCTGCGAATCGGAAGCTCTTATCCATGGTCATCTCCGTGTTCTTGTTCACTGTGGATTCGTGTCGCCGCGCTCGGGCAGCTCCCGGCGCGGCGGGCCGGCGTAGCGGTAGTCGATCTCCTTGGGCATCGGCCCCTTGATGCGGCCGCCCTGCTGCTTCTGCTCCCAGGCATGCGCGAGGATGCCCACCGAGCGCGAAAGCACGAACAGGCCGCGACCGAGCTCGGGCTCGAAGCCCAGTTCGCAGAAGATCACCGCCGTGATGCCGTCGATGTTCATCGGAATGGGCCGGCTGCGGCTGCCGCGCAACGCCGACTCCACGGCCCGGCCGATGCGCGCGAAACGCCCCTCGACCACCCCGTCGGCCACCGCGCGGTCGACCAGCGCGAACAGCGGCTCGGTCCGCGGATCGATGGGATGGAATCTGTGGCCGAAACCCGGCACGATCTTGTCGCCGGCGGCGCGGTGGCGCTCGAGCACCCGCGCGGCGGCCCGCGGCAGATCCGCCTCGGCATCCGGCTCGGCCTCGATCTCGCGATACAGCTCCATGCACTGCTGGCCCGCCCCACCGTGCACGTCGTCGAGCACGTTGACCGCCGAGGCCATCGCGCCATTGACCGGCAGGCCGCAGCTCACCGCCATGCGCGAGATGGCGATGGACGGCGCATGGGGCCCATGGTCGACCCCCGGCACCAGCGCGGCCTCCAGCAGCGAGGACTGCGCGCGCGTGGGCAGTTCACCCCGCAGCATCAGCCAGATCATGTCGGCGAAGCCCACCTTGCCGATGAGTTGCTCGATGGGATAGCCACGAATGGCGATCTGCCCCGGGTGGATGTCGATGATCGAGGTGGTCCACCAGTCCGAGGCCTTGCGCAGCAGCTCGGCGTCTTCCGTCTTGCTCATGGTCTGTCCTCAAGCTTCCAGCGCGGGATCGTAGAACTCGCCGAACAACTCGGCGTCGGAGGGCCGGTCCTCGGCGATGGGCACCGACACCCAGGTGGTGTTGAGGTAGTGCTTCAGGTGCACGTTCTCGGAGACGATGTTGCCGCCCCAGGTGCCGCAGCCCAGGCTGGAGGTCATGGGCATGCCGTTGTTGAAGGCCCCGGCATTGGCCTTGGACTGCGGCTGGCGCACCATGATGCGGCTGACCGGGGCCGCCATGGCCAGGCGATGGATGTGGTCCTGGTCGAAGGAGTAGATGCCGCAGGAATGCCCCTTGCCTCCGACCTCGTACACCGCGCGCATCATGTCCAGGGCCTGGTCGAATCCTTCGTAGCGGTACACGGCGAGCAGGGTGGTCAGCTTTTCCCGCGAGAAGAAGTGCTGCTTGCCGATGCCGTCGCCGTGCACGATGATGAACTTGCGATCCTCGGGAATCGTGAACCCGGCGGCGCGCGCCAGCGCCTGGGGCGCGATGGCCACGGTGCCCGGCAGGCGGTGCCCCTCGTCGTCCCACATCACGCGGCGCAGCGCCGCCTTCTGCTCCTCGCTGGCCAGGTAGCCCCCCTCGGCCTGCAGGGCGGCCAGCAGCCCGTCGAACACCGTGGAGTCGATGATCAGGTTGCCATCGGCCGAGCAGCCCGAGCCGAAGTCCGAGGTCTTGGACAGGCGCGTGTTGCGCGCCGCCTCGGCCAGGTCGGCGGTCTGGTCGATGATCATGGTCGAGTTGCCCGCCCCCACCCCGTAGGCGGGGGTGCCCGAGCTGTAGGCCGCCCGCACCATCGGCTGCCCGCCGGTGGCGATGACCAGGTCGGCGCGCGCCATCAGGGCCTGCGACATGGGAATGTTCACCCGGGTCAGGCACTGCAGCAGATCCGCCGGCGCGCCCTCGCGCTCCAGGGCCTCGCGCATCAGGCGCACGGTCTCGAAGGAGGTCTTCTTCGAGCGCGGATGCGGGGAGAAGATCACCGCGTCGCGCGCCTTGATCGCGTAGATGGCGTTGCCGGCGGGGGTCAGGTCGGGGTTGGTGGTGGGCACGATGCAGGCGATCACGCCCACCGGCTTGCCGTACTTGACGATGCCCTTCTCGGGGATCTGCTCGATGATGCCCACGCTCTTCTGGCGCAGGGCGTCGCGCAGCACGCCGCGGATTTTCATGCGCTTGCCCATGCGGCTGTCGGGGTCGCCCAGGCCGCTTTCCTCGATGCCCTCGGCGACCAGGCGGGTGAAGGTCCGCTTGTTGGCCACGGCCCAGGCGATGGCCTGACACAGCCGGTCGACCCGGGCCTGGTCGTAGGTCTCGACGATCGCCAGCGCCTTGCGGGCACGCTCGAAGGCCTGGTCGAGCTCGGCCTGCTGCTCCTCGGTGATCTCGCTCTTGCTTTGCACTTCAGCCATTTTCCTGCATCTCCATGGTGAATTCAGGGGCGGCGCCGTGGGACCTCAGCGGCGCACGAAGGGGTTGCTCACGTCCAGCCCGGGGGAGAGCCAGACGCACTTGGTCTCGAGGTACTCGTGGATGGCATCGACCCCGGACTCGCGGCCGATGCCCGATCGCTTGAAGCCGCCGAAGGGCGAGGTGTAGCTGGTCGCGCGGTAGTTGTTGACCCAGACCGTGCCCGCCTTCACGCGTTCCGTCACGTACAGCGCGCGCTGCAGGCTGCCGGTCCATACGCCCGCGGCCAGGCCGAACTGCACGTCGTTGGCGATGCGCACGGCCTGCTGCTCGTCGTCGAAGGCGATCACCGACAGCACGGGCCCGAACACCTCCTCCTGGGCGATGCGCATGCCGTTGTCGACGTCCACGAAAATGGTGGGCTCCACGAAACGGCCCGAGCCGATGTCCGGGCGGGCCCGCCCTCCGGCCACGCAGCGCGCGCCCTCGGCCTGGGCGATGGCGATGTAGCTCAGCACCTTGTCGAACTGGGCAGGCGTGGCGATGGGCCCGATCTGGGTCGACGGATCGGCCGGATCGCCCAGTCGGATGTCGCGCACGAAGTCCACCAGCCGGGCCACGAAGGCGTCGTGGATACTGCGCTGCACCAGCAGGCGCGATCCGG
>JAJXZV010000432.1 GCA_021779875.1 Pseudomonadota bacterium | reverse complement strand
CGCGGCGAGCTCGCGCTCGCCCACCGGCTGCTGCGCGAGGCCGGGCGCGAAGCCGCCCCCTTCCCGCGGGCCGACCTGCTGCGTTCACGGCTCGCCGAGCGGGAGGGCGATCGGGCGCTCGCCGCGAGGCTGCAGCGAAGCGCGCTGGGCGAGGCCCCGCAGCTGCTGATGGAGGAGCTGCCGCGGCTGCTGGAACTGGCCGGCCCGGCGGAGCGCGACCGCCTGCTGGGCGAACTCGTGGAGCAGGCGTCGGCCCGGGATCTCGGCGAGCTGAAGCGGCTGGTGTTCGCCGCGCTCGCGGCGGACCTGGCCTCGGCCGCGCCGCTGCGCGCGGCCGTCGAGCGGGTGTTCACGGGCGATCCCGCGCTCGCCGCGCTGCTGGCGGCGGGCGGGGGCGACCTCGGGCGGGTCACGCGGGAAGTGGGGGCGCTGATGGCCGGGGCCGAGAAATACCGGTGCAACGAGTGCGGGTTCGCGGCGCGCAGCTTCTATTGGCAATGCCCGGCCTGCCACGCATGGGACGGTTTCGAGAACCACGCCATCGTTACCTTGCGCTGAAATCCGCTATGATTTCCTCATGGCATACAAACCCGTGAAGACCGTCGTATTCCCGGTTGCCGGTCGCGGCACCCGGTTCCTGCCCGTCACGAAGGCGAGCCCGAAGGAAATGCTGCCCATCGTCGACAAGCCGCTGATCCAGTACGCGGTGGACGAGGCGCTGTCCGCGGGGGCCGACACGCTGGTGTTCATCACCGGCAGCTCCAAGCGGGCGATCGAGGATCACTTCGACAGCAATCCGGAGCTCGAGGCGGTACTGCAGTCGCAGGGCAAGCAGGAACTGCTCGACCTGCTGCGGGGGATCCTGCCGAGCTACGCCTCCTGCGTGTACATTCGCCAGCCCGCGCCCCTGGGCCTCGGGCACGCCGTGCTGTGCGCCCGGCCGGTGGTCGGCGACTCGCCGTTCATGGTGCACCTCGCCGATGACCTGATCGACGCACCGGTCTCATGCCTCAAGCAGATGGTCGAGGTGTTCCGGGAATACGGCGGCAGCGTGCTGGGGGTGCAGGAGGTGCCGAAGCAGGACACCGACAAGTACGGCATCGTCACGCTCGAGCGCATGGTGGCTCCGCGGGTCGGCAAGATCTCGCACATCGTGGAGAAGCCGAAGCCGGACAAGGCGGCCTCGACCCTGGCCGTGGTCGGCCGCTACCTGCTCACGCCCGGGGTGTTCGACGATCTGGCGAAGATCGGCAAGGGCGCGGGCGGGGAGATCCAGCTGACCGACGGCATCGCGCAGCTCATGCGGCGCGAGCCGGTGTACGCCTTCCAGTTCGAAGGCAAGCGCTACGATTGCGGCAGCAAGCTCGGCTACCTGCAGGCGACCGTGGAGTACGGCCTGCGCCACAGCAGCCTCGGCAAGGACTTCGCCGATTACCTCAAGAATCTGGCGGCGACGCTCTAGCGCCGCCGCCTGATTTCCCCGGTCAGGCCGCTCCGCCGCGGCCGCCCTGACCGCCATGGCGATGGCGGTTGGTCTGCTGGCCGCCGCCGTGGTGCCGGCCGTGGGCGCCGCCGCGGCTCGCATGCTGGCCGTGGCCGCCCGAGTGGCCGCGATGACCGCGCGCACCGGCGTGTTCCTGGCGGCCGCGATCGGCGCCCGACGGCTCGTGCGCCGACCCCTCGGGGATCGCGAATGCGGGCGTGGGCAGCACGGGAATGGTCTTGCGCAGCAGCCGCTCGATGTCGCGCAGGTACTGCGCCTCGTCCGAGGCGACCAGCGAGACGGCCTCGCCGGCGGCGCCGGCCCGGCCGGTGCGGCCGATTCGATGCACGTAATCCTCGGGGACGTTCGGCAGCTCGTAGTTCACCACCTGCGGCAGCTCCTTGATGTCGAGGCCGCGCGCGGCGACCTCGGTGGCCACCAGGGCGATGATCTGGCCGCGCTTGAACATCTCGAGCGCCTTGACGCGCGCGCCCTGGCTCTTGTTGCCGTGGATCGCGGCGGCGCGGATGCCGGCGCCCTCGAGCTGCTGGGTGAGGCGGTTCGCGCCGTGCTTGGTGCGGGTGAACACGAGCACCTGCTGCCAGTTGCCCTCGCGGATCAGGTGCACGAGCAGATGCCGCTTGTGCTCCTTCGGCAGGCGATAGGCGCGCTGCTCGACCAGCTCGATGGGCGCGTTGCGCGGCGCCACCTGGATGGTCTGCGGATCGTGCAGCAGACGCTCGGCGAGGCCGCGGATGTCGTCGGAGTAGGTTGCCGAGAACAGCAGGTTCTGGCGCTTCCCCGGCAGCAGCTTGATGACGCGGCGGATGTCGGCGATGAATCCCATGTCGAGCATGCGATCGGCCTCGTCGAGGACGAACACCTGGACCTTCGACAGATCGACGCAGCGCTGCTGCGCGAGGTCGAGCAGGCGACCCGGGGTCGCCACGAGGATGTCGCAGCCCTGGCGCAGTGCCGAGATCTGCGGGTTGATGTTCACGCCGCCGAACACCTGGTAGGTGCGCAGCTTCAGATGCTTCGCATAGGCGCGGGCGGAGTCCGCGACCTGCGCGGTCAGCTCACGGGTGGGGGTGAGCACCAGCGCCCGCGGCGCGGCCTGCCCGGCGCCGGCGGTATCGGCCGAGAGCCTCTGCAGGATGGGCAGCACGAAGCCGGCGGTCTTGCCGGTGCCGGTTTGAGCGCCCGCGAGCACGTCGCGGCCCGCGAGCACGGCCGGAATGGCCTCGCGTTGAATGGGCGAGGGCGTGTCGTAACCCTTGTCGGCAACGGCACGGAGCAATTCGGGCATCAGCCCGAGATCGGAAAAATTCATCTAGAATCCTTGTGTGATTTCAGGGACTCGCACGACGGAGCCCTTAAGGGTCCGCAGCGGTCAGCAGCGAGGAGGGAGACTTTAAGATACTGGCCGCGACCTCACGGGGAGGCGGGACCGAGAGCTGAGGCTGCACTGACCGAGCGCGCGCCTGATTCAACTGGGGAGGCATGGTACAGGGCGGCTGCGTGCGAGTCCAGTCGGCCTCGCGCGCCGTCACTCGGCGCGCGGCGCGCGAGGCACGTATACTTCACCGGGCGCTCCCCGCGAGGACCCCGGTCGCCGCCCCACTCTCATGAAGATTTTCTCATGACGATCCGTCATCGCGAGATCGGTGAAGCGTCGGCGCAGCCGGGGATGCCCGCATGAACGCCATCGTCATCATGGCCCTGAAGCGGCCCTACACGTTCGTCGTGTTGGCGATCCTGATCCTCATCTTCGGCGGACTCGCGGCCCGGCGCACGCCCACCGACATCTTCCCGAACATCAACATTCCGGTGGTGGCCGTCGTTTGGACGTACAACGGCCTGACGCCGGAGGACATGTCGGGCCGGGTGATCTACTACTACGAGCGGTCGCTGACCACGACCGTGGGCAACATCGAGCACATCGAGAG
>JAJXZV010000053.1 GCA_021779875.1 Pseudomonadota bacterium | reverse complement strand
GGCGGCGGCGCCGCGAAGATGGCCGTCCTGGCGCTGCTGGCGCTCGCCGGACTGGCCCTGGCCGGCCTCGTGGTCGCGCTGCGCAAGGCGCTCAACGAGCGCCGCAGCACCGAATTGCGGGTGCGGGAGAACGAGCGCAATCAAGAGGCCATCATGCGCCTGCTCGACGAGCTGTCCAGCCTGGCCGACGGGGACCTCACGGTGCAGGCGACGGTGACCGAGGACATCACCGGCGCGATCGCCGATTCGATCAATTACGCGATCGAGGCGCTGCGCGAGCTCGTGACCACGATCAACGAGAGTGCCATCCAGCTGGATGGCGCCGCGCGGCAGACGCAGGCGGCGGCCGCGCACATGGCCAAGGCGAGCGGCGCGCAATCGCGCCAGATATCGGCGGCCAGCGAATCGATGGCTGACATGGCCGCCTCGATCGAGGAGGTCTCCGGCAACTCCGAACGCTGCTCGGACGTCGCGCGGCACTCGGTCGACATCGCCCACAAGGGCGGCGACGCGGTGCGGCGCACGATCGACGGCATGAACGCCATCCGCGAGACCATCCAGGAGACCAGCAAGCGCATCAAGCGGCTGGGCGAGAGTTCCCAGGAGATCGGCAACATCGTCGAACTGATCAACGACATCGCGGAGCAGACCAACATCCTCGCCTTGAACGCGTCCATCCAGGCCTCGATGGCGGGCGAGGCGGGCCGCGGCTTCGCGGTCGTCGCGGACGAGGTGCAGCGCCTGGCGGAGCGCGCGGCCAGCGCGACCAAGCAGATCGAGGTGCTGGTGCGCACGATTCAGACCGACACCAACGAAGCGGTCGTCTCCATGGAGCGCAGCACCACCGACGTGGTCGGCGGGGCCTTGCTCGCGGAGAACGCGGGCGCGGCGCTCGAGGAAATCGAGCAGGTCTCCAACCAGATCGCGAGCCTGGTGCAGAACATCTCGGCGAGCGCCCGGCAGCAGGCGATCGCCTCGGGCAGCATCTCGAAGAACATGCAGGTGGTCCGCGAGATCTCCAGCCAGACCGCCGATGCATCGACCTCCACGTCCGCCTCCGTGGCCAAGCTGGCGGCGCTGTCCGCGCAACTACGCAAGTCCGTGGCCGGCTTCCGTCTGCCTGATTACGGCGGCGGCACCACCACGGTGGGCGCCTCCTCGACCCGCCTGCCCGCCCTGACCGAGCCGGTCGACACCGCCGCGTCGGGGACGATGCGCAAGGCCAGCGGTCTGGGCGCGTGAGCGCGGTTTCGCGAGCGACCGGCATGACGGACATCAGTTCCCAGACGTTGCACATCGTCGCCAAGGAGCTGGCGGCGACCCTCAACGAGGCGCGCGCCGCCCTCGAGGCGTACGCCGAGCGCAGCGATCAGAGCGCGCCGCTCGAGAAGTGCGCCGATCAACTGCACCTCGCGCACGGCGTCCTGCGCATGGTCGAGGTGTATGGCGCGGCATTGCTCGCCGAGGAGATGGAACACGTCACCCGCTACCTGCTCGGGTCGGCGGCCGATCAGAAGCGCCAGATAGACGGGCTCGACGCGTTGATGCGCGCCATGGTTCAGCTGCCCACCTACCTCGAGCGGGTGCTGTCGGGCGGCCGCGACCTGGCGCTCGTATTGCTGCCCCTGCTGAACGACCTGCGCTCGGTACGCGGCAGTCCCTTGCTGTCGGAAGGCACGCTGCTGCTGCTCAATCTGAAGTCCGACAGGACGGCCCAGCCCCAGGCGCCGAAGCAGGGCGAGCCCGATATCTCCGTGGTGAAGTGGGCGCGCCGGCTGCGGCCGCGCTTCCAGATCGGCCTGCTCGGCTACATCCGGGGCGAGCGCACGGTGCAGAACCTCGAGATCATGGCGAAAGTCGCCGAGAAGCTCGAGCAGGTGGCGACCACCCAGCCGATGTTCCAGCTGTGGTGGGTGACCGGCGCGATCCTCGAGGCGCTGCGCGTGAACGGGCTCGAGGGCAGCGCGACGCTCAAGCGCCTGCTCGGGCAGGCCGACCGGCAAATCAAGGTCCTGTACGAGCACGGCGAGGTCGCCTACGGCGAGGACCCGCCGGTCGACCTGCTGAACAATCTGCTCTACTACGTCGCGCGCGCCACCGGCGGCGGCGGACGGATCGCGGCGGTGCGCGCGTCGTTCAAGCTGTCCGAACTGCTGCCGGTCGACGACTCGATCGAACATGAGCGCGAGAGCCTGTCGGCGCCGAGCGTCAAGCTGATGCGCACCGTTGCGGCCGCCATCAAGGAGGATCTCGCGAAGGTCAAGGACGTCCTGGACATCTTCGTGCGGCGCGGCGGCGGAAGCAGCGAAGAGCTGCTTCCCCAGGTGGAGCTCCTCAAGAAGATCAGCGACACGTTGGGCGTGCTCGGGCTCGGCGAATTGCGCCAGCGCGTCCAGCAGGAAGTCTCCGAACTCGCCGCCGTGCTGGGCGCGGGCAACGCGCCCTCGGAGGCGGCGCTGGTCGAAGTGGCCGGCGTCCTGCTGTCGGTCGAGGACAGCCTCGACGATCAGTTGGTGCGCCTGATCATGCCGGTGGCGCCCAATGCCGCGAACGCCCCGCCCGCGGACCACGATCTCGAGTTCCGGCAGGTCAGCGAGGCGGTGCTGCGCGAATGCATCGTCAACCTCGCGCGCATCAAGGAGGCCGTCTCCGTCGCCGTGCAAAAGCCGGCCGACGCCCCCGTGCAGGGGCTGGACACCGTGCCGCAACTGCTGCGCGGGATCACGGCGGGGCTGCTGATGCTCGGCAAGGGCCGGGCGGTCGAGCTGATGGACGCGATCGGCGCCGAAGTGCGCAAGCTCGTCGAGCCGGGTGCGCCGCCGCCCGATTCGCTCCGGCTCGAGCGAGTCGCCGACGCCATCGTGAGCATCGAGTATTACATGGAGACGCTGCAGAGCGGCCGCAACGATCCGTGGTACATGCTCGACAACGCCGAAACCTGCATCAAGGCGCTCTCGCAGGACGCCCCGTCGGCGCGAGTTCCGATCATCGAGGCGCCCGCCGCGGACGCCGCCAAGACGGTGAAGCTCGATCCGCAAGCCACGGTCGCCATCGAGCGCGACGCGGCCGCGTCGACGGACGCCGTCGATCCGCAATTCGTCGAGCTGTTCATCGAGGAGGCGAAGGAGGAGGTGGCCGCCGTCCAGAGCCACTTCCCGGCGTGGGACGAGAATCCCCTGGACCTCGATTCGCTCATGCTGGTGCGCCGCAGCTTCCATACCCTGAAGGGCAGCGGCCGCATGGTCGGCGCCCGCGTGATCGGCGAGTTCGCCTGGTCGATCGAGAACCTGCTGAACCGCATCATCGACAAGACGCTCTCGCGGACGCCCGGCATGATGGCCCTGCTGCGCAGCGCCGTGGCGGCGCTGCCCTCGCTGGTCGAGCAGCTCGAGACCGGTCGGCCGAGCCCGGCGCCGACGGCCGAGATCGTGGCGCAGGCCTTCGCCCA
>JAJXZV010000007.1 GCA_021779875.1 Pseudomonadota bacterium | reverse complement strand
CCCTAAGAACACGGCAGCCGGCGCGGAGTTGCAGGAATCGAACATTAAATTTCCGGCGGAGGTCGAGGCGCGTAAGATGGACGCCCGCTGGCAATGATGGATGCTCCAACGGCGCGGCCGACGAGGGGCGCAAGGAGACTCGCCGTGACCAACACCGAGCTCGAGGTGATTCGACAGTGGGACGCCAAGTGCGGGGACAACGAAGCCACCTTCTTCCCGGTCACGATAGACCGCCGGCGCCTCATCGAGCACGTCGATGAACTGCGCTCGCTGCTGCGCCTGTGCCGCGACCACCTGCGCCTGACCGAGTCCCGATGGCTGGCGGAACGAATCGACTCGACGCTCGGACCCTAACGGTGCAGGGCATCGCCGGCATCGAGCGGATCGACTGGTCGGCCGGGTCCTTGATCCTCGAATGGGCGCAGGGCGCGGTGGGCGAGTTCTCGAGCCTGTGGCTGCGTGACAATCGACCCGAGGACCGCGACGCGCACAGCGGCCAGCGGCTGGTCGACGTCGCCGACTTGCCGGCGGATCCCCGGATCCGTGCGGTCGGGGTGCACGGCGGCGCGATCGTGGTCGAGTGGGACGGGGAAGCCGCGGCGGCCCGCTTCGAGCCGGGCTGGCTGTTCGCCCAGACCCCGGCCTCCGGACCCCGGCCGGAGCTGGTGCGCAGGCGCTGGCCCGAGGGGGCGAGGCTGCGGCCGACCCGCGACTTCGCGTGGCTGGACTACGCCTCCATCCGGGGCGACTCCTGCGGACGGGGCCGATGGCTCATGCGCTTGCTGGAAGATGGCCTCGCCTTCCTGCGCGGGGTGCCCGCCACCGATGCCGGCATCCTCGAGGCGATGGCCGAGGTCGGCCGGATCGCCGAGACCAACTACGGCCAGGTGTTCGACGTGCGCTCGGTGCCGCAGCCGGAGAACCTCGCCTATTCCGATCTCGGGCTCGGGCTGCACACCGACAACCCCTATCGGGAGCCGGTGCCCGGCTTCCAGGCGCTGCACGCGCTGGTCACCTCGCCGGACGGCGGGGAGAGCCTGTTCGCCGACGGCTTCGCGCTCGCGGACCACCTGCGCGCGAGCGCGCCGGCGGACTTCGCCTGCCTCGCGCAGACGCCGGTGCCCTTCTCCTATCGGACGCCGGCCGTCGAGCTCTACGCCGAGCGGCCCCTGATCCAACTCGCCTGCGACGGTTCGATCGCGGCCGTCCATTACAACAATCGCTCGATCGCGCCGCTGCGGCTGGCGGCCGGGCCGGCCGCGCGGTTCTATCGGGCCTACCGGCGCTTCGCGCAGCTGCTGCGCGAGCCGGACTTCCAGCTGACCTGCCGGCTCGAGGACGGGGATCTGGTCGTGTTCGACAACCAGCGCGTGCTGCACGGTCGCACCGGCTTTTCCTCGGCGAGACATCCGCGCCACCTGCGCGGCTGCTACCTGACGCGCGACAGCGTCCTGTCCCAGGCCGCGTGCGCCCGGCGCGCGGCGGCCGCGGAGCCGCCACGGTGAGCGTCGCGCAGGAAATCTTCGCGATCTACGCGCGGCGCGGCGCGGGCGCATACTTCGGCGAAAGCGTTTCCATGACCGAGCACGGCCTGCAGGCCGCGCACTTCGCCGCCGCGGACGGCGCGGCACCCGCGCTGATCGCGGCGGCGCTCCTGCACGACGTCGGCCACCTCATCGCGGACGTCCCCGCGGACATCGCCGACTGGCACCGCGATGCGCGGCACGAGCGGAGCGGCGCCCGCTGGCTCGCCGAGCGGTTCGCGCCGGACGTGACCGAGCCGGTGCGGCTGCACGTGCCGGCCAAGCGCTACCTGTGCGCGACCGATCCCGGGTACCTCGCGCAACTGAGCCCGGCCTCGGTACTGACGCTGCGACTGCAGGGCGGGGCTATGACGGCCGCCGAGATCGCCCGCTTCGAGGCGGAGCCGTTTCACCGCGAGGCGGTGCGGGTGCGCCTGTGGGACGATCGGGGCAAGGTTCCCGGCCTCGCGACGCGTCCGCTCGAGGACTACCGCGGGCTGCTCGAGGAACTCGCCGCCGCTCGCGGGTGAACCCGGTCACGCAGTGTTCACACGGCCGGGCCACCATCGCCATCGAATGACGGAGCGACATCACTCACCAAGAACCCGCACGGGCCGCCCGGGCGGCTCGCCACCGTCGTCAGGGGGCGCGGCCGCGCTCGCGCCCCGGCAGGCGCTGGTGGTGGCGTTGCTGTTCGGCGGCTACGCGGCGTGCTATTTCTGCCGCGCCGATCTGTCGGTGGCGACGCCGCTGCTGATCGACGAACTCACGCGCCGGGGCATGGCCCGCGGCGCCGCGATGGTGCACGTCGGTCAGATCGTCTCGCTCGGCATCCTGGCATACGCCATCGGCAAGCTGTTCCTGACCGGCCTCGGGGACTTCTGGGGCGGACGGCCCAATTTCCTCATCGGGGTGGGCGGCGCCACCGTGTTCACGGCGCTGTTCGCCCTGAGCGGCACGCTGCCCCTCTTCACGCTCGCCTGGTTCGGCAATCGGCTGACGCAATCGGTGGGCTGGGCGGGTCTGCTCAAGGTGTCCTCGCGCTGGTTCGACTTTTCCTCCCACGGCGCCGTCATCGGCCTGTTGAGCGTCAGCTACCTGATCGGCGATGCCGCCGCCCGGCAATGGATGGGCCTGCTCATCCAGAGCGGCCACGGCTGGCGGTCCCTGTTCTGGCTGGCGGCGGCGGTCGCCGGGACGCTGTTCGCGGCGAACCTGCTGCTGCTGCGCGAGTCGCGCACCGAGGCCGGACACGCCGAGGCGGCGGCGAACCCGGCGAACGTCTACGGGGCCGCCGCGGGCCGTCCCGCGAGCCTGGGGGCGCTGCTGCTGCCGCTGGTCAGGAGCCGCGCGTTCCTGATCGTCTGCCTGCTGTCGCTCGGCTGCACCGTGGTGCGCGAGACCTTCAACACCTGGACCCCGCTGTACCTGCGCGACTATCTCGGCTACAGCAGCAGCCGCGCGGGCAGCGCGAGCGCGGTGTTCCCGGCATTGGGCGCGGTGTCGGTGATCCTCACGGGGTGGCTGAGCGACCGGCTGGGCCCGAACAGCCGCGCGGCCATCATGGCGATCGGGCTTGCGGCCACCACGGCGGCGCTGCTCGCGCTGATGTCGCTGCGCCCGAGCAGCACCGGGCCGCTCCTGCCCCTGGCGGCGATCGGCACCACGGCTCTGTGCCTGTTGGGTCCCTACTCGTATCTCGGCGGGGCATTCGCGCTCGACTTCGGCAAAGGTACCGCGCTTCAAGAAGGTGGACAGACGCCCGAACGCCTTCTTGTCCTTCTCGATGAACAGGGCCCGCATGCGAGCATTCACGCCGAGGGACGCGAGTCGCCGGGTCCTGCCGGACGTACCGGCCAGCGCCGTGAGCTCATGTACCGCCCGCAGTAGCGCGGCGCACACCGTCGACCCGAGATAGCCCGTGGCGCCTGTCAGAAAAAT
>JAJXZV010000358.1 GCA_021779875.1 Pseudomonadota bacterium | reverse complement strand
CATCACGGCGACGGTGTTGCCGTTCCGGGCGTTGTTGGCAGCCTGCTTGGCGTTGAAACCGGGCACGGTGCGCTCCTCAGCCGGCGGAGATGGTGAAGCTCAACGGCGTGATCGTTGCGAAGCATGTAATATATTTGTTCTGACCAACCAACGTGGCGCTGAAGGAGACCCCGGCGACCTGGTTCGTGCCGTTGTAGACCAGCACGAGCGATCCGGTATTCCAGGACGCCAGCACGCCGTTGCTCGCGCCGCCGGTGAAGATCAGCGCGTTCAGCATCCGCTTGGCGGCGTTGAGGATCGTCACCTCGGTGGTGGGCGCCGCGATCGTGCCGACATACGGCCGTAGCGCGCTGACCATCGAATAGGCGAGCCAGTAGCGGCAGGCCACCTGCTGGCTGGACGTGTTCTCGACGTTGCCGTCCACCTGCCAGGTGGTGACATCGGACAGGATCGTCGGCACCCCGGTCTGCTGGGGCACGTAGAGCACCTGCACGCCGGAGTTCTGGAGCGCCACCATCTGCGAGGACGTCAGCGGCGAGCCAGCGTTCACCTGCTCGACCCCCGTGCCGTTCAGCACCTTGTTGGTGAGCGGCTGTGCGATCTGGTTGCCGGTGGCGATCCCTGCTGCCGCGGCAGCCGCGTAGAGGCCGCCGTACAGCTGGTTCGCCCCGGTGCTGGTGTTCGTCCGGTAGATGCCGGGGTAGGCGTAGTTCATCTGGAGCGAGTCGAGGCCGATCGCATTGGTCTGCGTCGTCGCGACCGAATCCCCGATCGAGGAGCCGGTGAAGCCGCGGCGCCACATGCCGTACGGCGCGGTGGAGGCGATCTCGCAGTGCGCGGCCAGGAGCGCCTGCACCGCCGAGGCGTTGCTGTCGCAGAAGACCGCCCAGCCAGGCGTCGACAGCGCCACGGCCAAGCCGGCGGCGTAGTCGTTGTTGACCGGCGGCACGCCGGTCGCGCCGGAGAAGAACACGGCCGCCGCGCCCGTGACCGGCAGCCATGCCGCGCTGTCGGTCGCGGAGCCGCTGACGGTCGCGCCGGCCAGGGTCGAAGCGAACTGGTTCACCCAGAAGGCGATGTCCTGCAGGTACGCCCGCACGTTCACGTACTGCGGCACGCCACTCACCGGGATCGGCATCGCGACCCCTGTGACCGCCGTCAGTGACGTGGAGGGCAGTTCGCCCTGGGTCGAGGAAAGGCCCTGCGCGAAGAAATGGCCGGTCCCGTTCAGGTAGTTCACCACCGATGCGACGGTCGCGTACGACCCCGAGCCGAGCGGCACGGTGACGGATTCGCCCGCGACCGGACTGGTCGCGGCGAAGGCGCTTGCCGCCACCGAATAGGTGACGGCTCCCGTGGCGGTTCCAGAGTAGGCGATCTGGAACGGCACCGTGAGGTTGTCACCGACAAGCTGCTGCGCGGCATAGTTGTCGGTGAGGACCAGCTTCAGACCCGCCACGGAGCCGTTTTCCACCTGACAGGTCAACTGGTTGGACGGCGGTCCGTACAGCGTCGAGGTCAGCAGCGTCTGCGTGCCGCCGCCCGAGGCGAGCAGCGGCAGGACGGACTGCGTGTTCGTCGAGACGTCGATGAACGTGACCTGCTGCGCGCCATTCAACTGCGGGGATGGCGTGGCGATGAACGGCACGAACGCGGCTGCCGGGGAGCCGCGGAGCGCCGCGAGCAGGTCGCCTGGATTGGTGAACGTGGTCGCCGTCTTCGGCTTCGGCCCCCAGCCGTAGCCGAGGAAGATCAGCGGCGGCGTCGTCGGCGGGGTATTCGGGCCGGCACCTGACACGTCGTCGCCGTAGTAGGCGCCCGGCAGGCCGATGTACTGGCCGTCGAATGTGATCCCTTGCTGGGGCATTTATTACGCTCCCATAACGGACGGATGGGCCGGCTGACCGCGGTAGCCGTCGATCAGCGCGCGCCAGCCTGACGGCGTGTGCTTTTCGCGCCCGTGCCGCATGCCAAGGAGCTTCAGCCAGATTTCATCCGGGTGTCCCGGCTCGACCCGCACCTGCGGCATCGCCGCGCGGCCGGTAGCGCCCCGTGCGGGCGGCACGGTGATCCGTCGCGGGCGCAGGGTCTGCGCGAACGCCGCAAAGGCGACCTGTGGTTCGTCGGCCATCCGCCGTTCTCCGCTGCAATCGGCTCTCCGCAGCCTATCGGTTGCGAAGGTGAGGGCCGATGCCGAAGGCTACAGGGCCATGGCGGGCTGGGTGACGGTCACGCCGACGGTGATCTCGTTGATGAGGCCGTAGTTGGTGAGGACCGCGGTGTTGAACTCGCCGTCGATCTCCAGCATGAGATCGGCGCCGTAGAAGCCCGGCGTGTGGCCGTCCCGCTCGGAGGCGGTGGTGTAGGACGCCGCCTGGAAGGAATGCGTGACGTTGTAGCCGATTGGCGAGAATACGGTCGCTTTCAGCACCCGGAAGATGGAGAGCAGCGAATCGCGGTAGAAGTCGCGCTCCTCCGCGTCGGTGGACATCACGCTCACCCGCCAGATCCGCTTGGCGTTCACCCACAAGGACCAGTCGTTGCCGGGGTTCGGGTTGACCACATCCTCGCCGATCTGGGTCTCGCTCTGCTGAATCAGGTCGAGGTTCACCACGATGAACGGGAGCGCCTGCCAACCGCCTTGAGGCATCTGCGTCGTGACGTTCGTCGGTGCGATCCCCGGCGGGAGCGCCAGGCTGTTGACGCCGCCCTGGAGCAGGCGGATCAGCAGCTGCGTCAGCGCGTCCGGCTGCGTGGTGATCGAACTCGCCGGCGTGGCCGGCCCGACCTGGGTGGTGCCGATGTTGTCCGTCACCGTCCAGAGATAGGCCAATCCAGAGGACAACGGTGCGTTGGAGAAGCTCTGTCCGTCGCCCGCGTCGACCCATGCCGCCAACAGACCACCGCTGTAGAGCGTGGTCGTCCCAGCAACGCCGCTGACCGCCCGCGAGATGACCATCTGCGTCGCACCGGACGATGGCGCGTAGTGCCCTGTCTCGCTGCCGTAGAACTGCATCAGCACGGCGCCGCCGGTCGGAACAACGCTCAGGTTGACGGGCGGTCCGCTCATCTCAACGGCCTGCGGCCATGCTGCGCGCCATTGCGGCCAGCGCAGCGGCGGGCGCGTACGCCGGCATCGGCGGGATGATCCACGAATCGGCCGGCGAATTCGGCCCGATCGAGGCGTAGCCGCTGCTTCCAGCCGCCCGTACCTCGGCCCACATGGAAGGCTTCGCCGGCCCGGCCCCGACGCGGCGCAGCCCGGTGGACGTGATCGTCGCCCAGTTGCCGGGTGGCCGGTGCATCGGATAGGCGCGGCCTCGCTGGAGCTTCGTCTTGAGGTCCACCTGCGCGTGTCCCGTTTCCAGGAACAGCGCCTCGGGCGCGATCTTCTCGTCGGCGATGATCGCCACCGACGCCTCGCCCGTCTTCTGGAAGCTGATCGAGGAGGCATAGCGGCCGGTC
>JAJXZV010000396.1 GCA_021779875.1 Pseudomonadota bacterium | reverse complement strand
CGGTCGGCGGCATGGGTCCGGCCGAGCAGCCGCGCCGGCGGCAGCGGCGTGAATCCCTCCCGGAAGCGCTGCACCCGCCCGCCCTCGTGGTCCACGGCGATGATCAGGTGCGGAGTCCTGAGCGCGCGGATGGCCCCGGTGAGGGCGGCGACCTGGCCGGGGCTTCGATAATTGCGGCTGAAGAGAATGACGCTGCCGACCAGGGGGTCCTGCAGCACGGCGACGTCGTCCGGCGTCAATTCGGTGCCGGCGACGTCCACCATGAGCGGCCCGAGGCTCATACGGCCGGCTCGAACACCGCGATCGATTCGACGTGCGTCGTGTGCGGAAACATGTCCATCACCCCCGCGCCGATCAGCTCGAAACCCTGGTCCCTGACCAGAATGCCCGCATCGCGCGCCAGACTCCCCGGATGACAGGAAATATACACGACTCTGCGGGGCCGCCAATGCGCCATGCGCGGCAGGCATTCGACAGCCCCCGCCCGCGGCGGGTCGAGCAGCACCCGGTCGTAGCGCTCCTCGCTCCATCGACCGAAGGCCTTCGGCTCGAACAGGTTCTCGGTGAAGAAGCGCGCATTGCCGACGGCGTTGCGGACCGCGTTGGCGCGGGCCTTGGCGACCAGCCCGGCATCGCCCTCCACCCCGACGACCTGCCCGGCGCGCCGGCTCACCGGAAGGGTGAAATTGCCCAGCCCGCAGAACAGGTCGAGCACCGAGTCGGTCGCCTCGGGGGCGAGCAGGCCCATGGCCGCGTCGATCATCGCGAGGTTGACCTCGCGGTTGACCTGGATGAAATCCACCGGTCCGAATTCGAGGCTGAGCGCCCCGCCGTCGAGATCGTAGGCGAGCGCCGGATAGTCCGCGCGCAGCGGCCGGACCGTGTCGAGCCCGCCGGTCTGCAGGTGGATCTGCAGGTCGTGTGCGGCCCCAAAGGCCTCGAGCTTCTCGAGGTCCGCGGCGTCGGGCGGCTGCATGACCCGGAACACCAGGGCCGCCGCCCGATCGCCGGCCGCCACCTCCACCTGCGGCACCCGGTCGCGGATGCCGAGGGACTGAACCAGGGCGGCCAGCTCGGCCGGAAGATCCCGGAAGCGCGCCTCGAGTACCTCGCAGGATCTCAAGTCGGCGAGATAGGGCTTGTCGCGCTCGCGAAAGCCGGCGAGCACCCGTCCCTTCTTGTGCACGTACTTCACGCCGAGCCGTGCACGGCGCCGGTAAGCCCACTGCGGGCCGCGCAGCGGCGCGAACACGGTGCGCGGCGCGACGGCGCCGATGCGCTCGAGATTCTCGAGCAGCTGGCGCTCCTTGGCGGCGAGCTGCGCCGCGGGGTCCAGGTGCTGCAGCGAGCAGCCGCCGCACACCCCGAAGTGGGCGCAGCGCGGCGCGACGCGTTGCGCGGAGGGCACGAGGACCTGCTCGAGCACCGCCTCGTCGAACTGGCGGCGGCGCTTCGCCACCCGCACCCTCACGCGCTCCCCGGGCAGGGCCCCGTCGACGAACACCGCCTTGCCGCCGATCCGGGCCACGCCCCGGCCGTCGTGCGACAGGTCGAGGATCTCGACCTCCTCGGCCGCGCGGCCGTTCAGGTCTGCGGCCATGCGGCCAGGAACTCCTTCAGGTGCGGCTCCGGGGAATCCTCGAGGAGCTTGCGCACGCGCGCGACCTCGCGGCCGTGCTCGGCGTCGCTCAGGCGGCCGCGCAGCAGCTCGAAGCGCAGGTAGACCAGATAGGTGTTCAGCACGTCGGTCTCGCAGTAGTCGCGGATGCGTTTCAGTCCGCCCTCGAGGTAGGTGGGCCACACGTCGGCGCCGCGCATGCCGACCTTGCCCGGCAGCCCCAGGAGGGTCGCGACGTCGTCGAGGCTCGCCCGCCCGCGTCCCTGGAACCCGGACAGGATGTCCATCAGGTCCATGTGCCGCCAGTGGAAGCGGCTCAGGTAATTGCTGTAGCGGAAGCTCGAATCGCCGTCGCCGGTCTCCCAGTAGCGCGCCGCACTGATGCCGTGCAGGAGGCTGCGGTAGTTGAGCACCGGCAGGTCGAACCCCGATCCGTTCCAGGACACGAGATCGGGCGTGAACTTCTCGATGCCGTCGAAGAAGCGCTCGATCAGGTCCCGCTCCGAGGCGCCCTCCTCCCCCAGGCTCCAGACCTTGAGCGAATCGCGGGTGCGCATGACCACGGAGATCGCGACCACGCGGTGCTGTTCGTGCGAGAGGAACTCCCCGCCGGTCTCCTCGCGGCGCTTGGCGAACATGATCCGGGCGACCTGCTCGTCGGACAGTTCGCGCAGCCCGTACAGCCGGCGGCCGAGATCGGTGTCCGGAACCGTTTCGATGTCGAACACCAGCGTGTTCATCCGCGGCCCTCCCCGATGCCCGCCCGCAGCAGCACCGCCACGGCCACCACCAGCCCGGCCTCGTCGGTGAGGGTGACGTGCCCCTCGCCGATGCCCAAGGCGGCGCGCACCCGGGCGCCGCGCTCCGAGTAGACGACCTCGGGCCGGCCCCAATCGTTCTGGACGACGCCCACGTCGCGGATCCAGACGCCATGGGCGAAGCCGGTGCCCATGCCCTTGACGATGGCCTCCTTGGCGGCGAAGCGCATGGCCAGGAAGCGGACGGGGCGCGCGCTGCGCGCCAGCTGGGCGCGCTCCTGCGGCATGAGCAGGCGCTCGACGAACCGCTCCCCGTAGGCCGCGTAGATGCGCTCGATGCGCCCGACCTCGAGCACGTCGACGCCGATGCCGAAGATCACGGGGAGCGCGCCCGGCGCATCAGGTCCTTCATGTCGCGCACCGCCTTCGCCAGCCCGTCGAACACGGCCCGCCCGACGATGGCGTGGCCGATGTTCAATTCGACGATCTCCGGGATGGCGGCGACCGCCTCGACGTTGTGGTAGTCGAGGCCGTGGCCGGCGTTGACCGCGAGCCCCGCGGCGTCGGCGATGCGCGCGGCCTCGCGCACCCGGCGCCATTCGCGGGCGCGCGCCGGTCCGGCGGCCTGCGCATAGGCGCCCGTGTGCAGTTCGATCACCGGCGCGCCGGCGCGCCGCGCCGCGTCGACCTGCGCCGGATCCGGGTCGATGAACAGCGACACGCGGATGCCGGCCCCCGCCAGCGCCCGGCAGGCCTCGGCGATCCGCGGCTGCTGGCCGGCGACGTCCAGTCCGCCCTCGGTCGTGACCTCGCGGCGATTCTCCGGCACCAGGCAGCAGTCCTGCGGCGCGATCCTGGCCGCGATCCCGATCATCTCCTCGGTGACCGCCATCTCCAGGTTCATGCGGGTCTGCAGCGCGGCGCGCATGGCCTCGACGTCGCGATCCTGGATGTGGCGGCGGTCCTCGCGCAGGTGCAGGGTGATACTGTCGGCGCCGGCCTGCTCGGCGATCAGGGCGGCGAGCATCGGATCGGGATGGCGCGCGCGGCGCGCCTGGCGCAGCGTCGCCACGTGGTCGATGTTCACGCCGAGCGCGA
>JAJXZV010000175.1 GCA_021779875.1 Pseudomonadota bacterium | reverse complement strand
CTTCGAGCTGTACTACCAGCCCATCGTGCCGATCGGCCCCAATCGCCACGGGCCCGAGCACTTCGAGCTGATGCTGCGGCTGCGCGACGAGACCGGGTCGCTGGTGGCGCCGGCGCAGTTCATTCCCGCGGCCGAGCGCTACAACGTGATGCCCGCGATCGACCGGTGGGTGGTCCGCCGGGCGCTCGAGCGGCTGGTGTACCGCGGCGGCCGCGGCCACAAGCCCTATACCATCGCCGTGAACCTCTCGGGCACCTCGTTGAACGACGAGCGCTTCCTCGAGTACCTGATCGCCGAGCTCGGCGAGCGCGGCCTGCCCCGGGGGGCGATGTGCTTCGAGATCACCGAGACCGCGGCCATCGCGAACCTCGGCAACGTCGCCTATTTCATGCGCGAGCTGAAGTCCCTGGGATGCCACTTCGCGCTCGACGACTTCGGCAGCGGCCTGTCCTCGTTCATGTACTTGAAGACGCTGCCGGTCGACTACCTCAAGATCGACGGTCAATTCATCGAGAACGTGACCCGCGATCCCATCGACCGCAGCATGGTCGAGGCGATCAGCCAGGTGGGCAAGGCCATGGGCATCCAGACCATCGCCGAGCGGGTCGAATCGGCCGAGGTGCTCGCCGCCCTCGGGACGCTCGGGATCGGCTATGCCCAGGGTTTTCACCTCGCCGAGCCGCGTTCGACCGAGGGCTTCCCGTACCTGCGCGAGGCGGTGCACACGGCCTGATCGGCTATCATGGGCGGATGACGACCTTCGACCTGCAGCCGCGCCTCGCCAACGCGCTGGTCCGGATCGAACCGCTCGCGGCGGCCGACTTCGAGGCCCTGTACGCGGTGGCCCGCGACCCCGGAATCTGGGAGCAGCACCCCAATCCCGACCGGCACCGGCGCGAGGTGTTCGAGACCTTCTTCCGGGGCGCGATCGAATCGCGCGGGGCGCTGCTCGTGTTCGACGCGGTGAGCGGGGCGCTCATCGGCAGCTCGCGCTACTACGACCTGGATGCCGCGGCGGGCACGGTCGCCATCGGCTACACCTTCATCGACCGCGCCCACTGGGGCCGCGGGCACAATCGCGCGCTGAAGACCCTGATGCTGGATCACGCCTACGGCCAGGTCGAGCGCGTGCTGTTCCACGTCGGCGAACGGAACCTGCGCTCGCGCAGGGCGATGGAGAAGCTCGGCGCCGTGCTGATCGGGCAGGCGCCCATCGCCTATCACGGCGAACCGGCCAAGCTCAACGTGATCTACGCGATCGACAAGGCCGCCTGGGCGGCCTCGCCGGCGCGCTCGCCATGATCCGCGCACGCGACCCGGGGCGCCTGGACCGCAGGGTATCGGTGGCGCCCATGATGGACTGGACCGACCGCCACTGCCGCTACCTGCACCGGCTGTACGCCCCGCACGCGCTGCTCTACACCGAGATGATCACCGCCGCGGCGCTCGTGCGCGGCGATGCCGCACGCCTGCTCGAGCACGACCCGGCCGAGCATCCGCTCGCCCTGCAGTTGGGCGGCTCGGACCCGGCCGAGCTCGCGCACGCCGCGGGCCTGGGCGCGGCGGCGGGCTACGCCGAGATCAATCTGAACTGCGGCTGCCCGAGCGATCGGGTCAAGAGCGGCGCCTTCGGCGCCTGCCTCATGCTCGATCCGCCGCGGGTTGCCGAGTGCGTGCGCGCCATGCGCGCCGCCGTCGACCGGCCGGTCACCGTGAAGTGCCGCATCGGCATCGATGCGCGCGATGACTACGGGTTCTTCGCCGACTTCGCGGGGGCGGTGCTCGAGGCGGGGGCCGACGCGCTCATCGTGCACGCCCGCACGGCCATCCTCGCGGGCCTCTCGCCCAAGGAGAATCGCGAGATCCCGCCGCTCAAGCACGAGTACGTGTATCGCCTGAAGGGCGAGCGCGCGGACACGCCCATCGTGCTCAACGGCGGCCTCGCGGACCCGGCCGCGGCGCGCGCGGCGATCGCCCGCGGCCTCGACGGGGTGATGATCGGGCGCGCCGCCTATCACCGCCCGGCGCTGCTCGCCGAGCTCGAGCGCGAGCTCATCGATCGCGAGTGGGCGATCCCCGATCCTATCGAGATCGTCGAACGCATGGTCGGTTATGCGCACGGCCAGGCGCGCCGCGGGGTGCGCCTGCACTCGATCACGCGTCACATGCACGGGCTGCTCGGCGGCCGCGACGGCGCCCGGGCGTGGCGGCGATTCCTCTCGGACATGGCGGGCCGGCCGGGGGCGCCGCCGGAAACGCTATTTTCGGCACTCCCGATCTTGAAGAGGGCGGCCGCGGCGTAATCGGCCGCGCGGCGCCGGCCAGGTTAAGTATAATTCGGTCGCATGACGGGGCAAGAAGTCGAAGTGGCGATCGTGTTCGCGGACGTCGTGGGCAGCACCAAGCTCTACGAACAGCTCGGCGATCTTCGGGCCCGCGACATGGTGGCGATCTGCATCGACGTGATGCGCACCGCGACCGAGCAGAACCGCGGGACCGTCATCAAGACCATGGGCGACGAGGTCATGGCGACCTTCCCGACCGCGGACGATGCGTTGAACGCCGCCGCGCAGATGCAGAAGCAGATCGTGCTGCATCCCGGCCTGAAAGTGGATGAGCACGCCGTCGCGATCCGCATCGGCTGCAACTTCGGGCCCGTGGTCCTCGAGAACCGCGACATCTTCGGCTCCGCCGTGCATACCGCGAACCGCATGACCAGCCAGGCCAAGGCCGGGCAGATCATCACGACGGCCACCATGGTGGAGGAGCTGTCGAGCGAATGGCGGGCGTCGGTGCGGCAGATCGACATCGCCACCTTGAAGGGGCGCAGCAGCGAAGTGGCCCTGTACGAGGTGCTCTGGCAGACCGAGGACATCACCAGCATGGTGCCGGCCATCGCGATCGCCGCGCGCGATCGCGGTGCGAAGGCGCAGCGGCTGCGGCTGCGGTATCAGGGACAGGAGGTGCTGGTGCAGGAGAGCCGTGCGAACATCTCCATGGGCCGCGCCGAGGAGAACGATCTCGTGGTGAAGGGCAACCTGATCTCGCGGCTGCACGCGCGGGTGGAGCTCAGCCGCAACAAGTTCATTCTCGTCGACCAGAGCACCAACGGCACCTTCATCCTCGGCAAGGACGGGGAGGAGGCGTTCGTGCGGCGCGATTCGATGCAGCTGCGCGGCGAGGGGTTGATCGGTCTCGGCCGGGCCCCGGACAGCAATTCCTCGCAGGTGATCCGCTACTCCTGCGAGGAGTGAGCCGCGGTGGCTTCACCGGCAACCCGATCACCGGCCGGTCCCAGCGCGTCGCTCGCGCCGGGCGTGTTGCTCGCGCTCGCGCTGCCCTTGCTCGCGCTGCTCGCGGGCGCCGGCCGTGCGCAGGCGCCGACGGCCGAGGGCCTGGACATCAAGGTCGACTGGAACAGCATTTCCGGCGCCACCGCCATGAACGAAGCGTTGCTCACCGGATCGTTCGACGTGGT
>JAJXZV010000290.1 GCA_021779875.1 Pseudomonadota bacterium | reverse complement strand
GGCGCGCGAGGAACGGCCGCACCGAGTCCTCGCCCATGTAGGGATTGATGGTCACGGCGTCGGCGCCGTAGCGGTCGAAGGCCTCGCGCGCGTACGCCTCGGCGGTGTTGCCGATGTCGTTGCGCTTGGCGTCGAGGATCACCAGGGCCTGCGGGGCGCGCTCGCGGATGTAGCGGATGCTCGCCTCGAGCTCGGCCTCGGCCCGCAGGGCGCTGTAGAAGGCGATCTGCGGCTTGTAGGCGGCGGCGAGGTCGTGGGTCGCATCGACGATGCGCCGGTTGAAGGCGAGGAAGGGGTGGGCCTCGCGGGCGAGGTCCGGGGGTATCTTCTGCGGATCCGGGTCGAGCCCGACGCACAGGAGTCCGCGGCTGGCCGCGATCGCGGCGGCCAGCCGGTCCGCAAAGGGCATGCTCATGGGGACGGCATGATAGCGAGCGGGCGCCCCATTAGGGAGTATCCTACAAGGCTCACTCGAGAGATGCCCATTGGCCACCAAACCTCGCCGCGGGGTGCGTCCTCGCAAGGGACCGCGATTGGTGCTGCAGCCGCCCAGCCGGCGCAGCGTCCGGCACAGCGGCGCGCACGTCTTGAGGCGCTTCTTCGCGATCGCCGAGGCCTGGGAACTGTCGCCGTTGCAGCAATGCCGGCTCTTGAAGATCCCCTCGCCGCAGGTGCTCGAGCGCTACCGGCTGGGCCAGGCGCCGCGTCTGTCTGCATTGCAACAGGAGCGCGGCGCGCTGGTGGCCCACATCCAACATTCGCTGCTGGCCGGCGCCGAGCGGGCCGACCGGGCGTGGGCCTTCATGCATACGCCGCGCCCCGCGGCACCGTTCAACGGCGACAGTCCGCTCTATTTCATGCTCGAGAACGGGCTGCCGGCGATGCGGGAGGTGGCGCGCCTCTTGGTGCGCGAAAGTCGCCCCCGCTGAGCCGCGCGCCCGGGTTATACTAGGCGGCCGTTCCGATGCGAATGTGGCGGAATTGGTAGACGCGCCAGACTTAGGATCTGGTGGGGCAACCCGTGCGAGTTCGAGTCTCGCCTTTCGCACCACCATCGCGCCAGCAATGCAACGAGAGGATGGACATGCAGGTTTCCGTGGAGAGTATCGGCAAGTTGGAGCGGCGCATGCAGGTGCAGGTGCCGGCCGAGCGCGTCAGCGAGGAGATCGCCGCGCGCCTGAAGACCCTGAGCCGCACCGCGCGCTTGAAGGGCTTCCGGCCCGGCAAGGCGCCGCTCAAGGTGATCCGCCAGCAGTTCGGCGTGCAGGTGCACCGCGAGGTGATCGGCGAGCTGCTGCAGTCGAGCTTCTCCGAGGCGGTGACCCGCGAGCAGCTGGCGCCCGCGGGCAGCCCGCGCATCGAACCGCGGAGCATCGCCGAGGGCGAGGACCTGACCTACGTGGCGACCTTCGAGGTGTTCCCCGAGGTGAGCCTCGCGCCGGTCGATGCGCTCGAGCTCGAGCGGGTGACCGCCGAGGTCACCGAGGCGGACGTGGACGCCATGATCGAGCGGCTGCGCAAGCAGCAGGTCACCTACCGCAGCGCGGCGCGCGCCGCGGCCGCGGGCGACCGGGTCACGGTGGACTTCGAGGGCTCGATCGACGGCACGCCGTTCGCCGGCGGCAAGGGCGAGGACGTCGCGATCGTGCTCGGTGAAGGACGCATGCTCGCGCAGCTGGAGACGGGTCTTCAGGGGCTCGCCGCGGGCGATGCCAAGGTCATCGAGGTCGACTTCCCGGCCGACTACCGGGCGACCGAGCTCGCCGGCAAGCGCGCGAGCTTCGCGGTCACCGTCAAGGGCGTCGAGGAACCGCACTACCCGGAAGTGGACGAGGAATTCTGCAAGCAGTTCGGCGTCGCCGAGGGCGGCATCCCGAAGCTGCGCGAGGACGTGCTCGCCAACATGCGCCGCGAGCTCGAGCAGACGCTGCGCAACCGCAACAAGGCGGCGGTGCTCGAGCGGCTGTACCAGGCGAACGCGGTGGACGTGCCGAACGCGCTGCTCGAGGATCAGATCCGCGACCTGCAGGTCGAGGCGATGCGCCGGATCGGCGCCAAGGACGCCTCGCAGGCGCCGCCGCGCGAACCGCTGATCGAGCCGGCGCGGCGCCGCGTGGCGCTCGGCCTGCTGTTCAACGAGCTGATCCGGCGCGAGAACATCGTGCTCGATGCGCGGCGCACCGAGCAGCGCCTCGAGGAGGTGGTCGGCGCCTACGGCGATGCGGAAGGCCTGAAGCGCGCGTACCGGGCGAACGCGCAGGCGATGCGCCAGATCGAGAACCTGGCGCTCGAGGACCAGGCGGTCGACTGGGTGCTCGCCCACGCGAAAGTGCGCGAGGTGCCCTCGACCTTCAAGGACGTGATGAACTTCGCCGCCTGATGCGCGGTCGGAACCCCTTGAAATCGCGGCCGCGGCCTCCCAGATCGCCCTCCAAACCCCAGAAACGCTTCGCGCGAAGGTGAACGCCATGACGACTCGTGCATTGAATCTCGTCCCGATGGTCGTCGAGCAGACGGCCCGCGGCGAACGGGCCTACGACATCTATTCGCGGCTGCTGAAGGAGCGGGTGGTGTTCGTGGTCGGCCCGGTCGAGGACTACATGGCGAACCTGGTGGTCGCGCAGCTGCTGTTCCTCGAGTCCGAGAACCCGGACAAGGACATCGCGCTGTACATCAATTCGCCGGGCGGCTCGGTGAGCGCGGGGCTCGCGATCTACGACACAATGCAGTTCATCAAGCCGGACGTGAGCACCATCTGCGTCGGGCTCGCCGCCTCGATGGGCGCGGTGCTGCTCGCGGGCGGCGCGGCCGGCAAGCGCTACTCGCTGCCCAATTCCAAGATCATGATCCACCAGCCCTCGGCCGGCTTCCAAGGCCAGGCCTCCGACATCGACATCCACGCGCGCGACGTGATGGAGACCAAGCACCGCCTGAACGCCATTCTCGCGCGGCACAGCGGCCAGACCGTGGATCGGATCAAGCAGGACAGCGATCGGGACAATTTCATGACCGCCGAGGCGGCGCGCGCCTACGGCCTGATCGACGCCATGCTCGAGAAGCGCGGCGAGGTGCCGGCGACCGCCGGCGAAGCGCCCGTCAAGGCCTGACCTTCCCGGCCTTGGAGGCCCCGCGGGGCGCCCCGGGCCGCCCCTGGGACGCCCGTCACGCCCGCCGGGCCCCGACTTTGCGCGGGGTCGGGCGGGTGCTATATAGTCCATAACGTCGCCGCCGCGCCCCCTCGGGATCCAAACCCCGGGGGGCACGGCGGGCAACCTGAGGAAAGCATGAGCGAAGATTCGCGCGGCAAACACGATGACGGCAAACTGTTGTACTGCTCCTTCTGCGGAAAGAGCCAACATGAAGTCAGGAAGCTGATCGCCGGCCCTTCGGTATTCGTCTGCGACGAATGCGTGGAGCTGTGCAACGACATCATCCGCGAGGAGCTCGAAGAGCGCGCCGAGCGCACCCGCGACAAGCTG
>JAJXZV010000376.1 GCA_021779875.1 Pseudomonadota bacterium | reverse complement strand
TCGCGCCTATCCGATCCGCGGCGCCGGCGGCGAGGTGCTGCGCATGGTCGGCACCGCCGAGGACATCACCGCGCAGCGCCAGCTCGAACACGAACTGCGCCAGGCGCAGAAGATGGAGGCCATCGGCCTGCTGGCGGGCGGCGTCGCGCACGACTTCAACAACATCCTGGCGGCGATCATGATGCAGGCGGAGATCGCCGGCGCCGTGCCCGGGGTGCCCGAGGAGGCCCTCGACCTGCTCGAGGAGCTGAAGACCTCCGCCTCGCGGGCCGCGAGCCTGACCCGCCAGCTGCTCGCCTTCGGGCGGCGCCAGGTCATGCAGCCGCGCGTCCTCGATCTCAACGAGATCGTGAATCACCTGAGCACCATGCTGCAGCGGGTGCTCGGCGAGGACGTGCAGCTCACGCTCGATCTGGCGCCCGGGCCGCTGATGACCTTCGCCGACTCCGGCATGATCGGCCAGCTGCTCATGAACCTCGTGATCAACGCGCGCGATGCCATGCCGAAGGGCGGCTTGCTGCGGATCGAGACGCGGTCACGCGACCTCAGCCCGGCCGAGGCGCGTCTGATCCCCGAGATCACCGCCGGCCGTCACGTGTGCCTGAGGGTCGCGGACACCGGCTGCGGCATCGCACCCGAGATCCAGGCGCACATCTTCGAGCCGTTCTTCACCACCAAGGAGCCCGGCAAAGGCACGGGCCTCGGCCTGCCCACGGTGTTCGGCATCGTCAAGCAGCACCGCGGCGCGATCCGGCTCGACAGCGAGCCCGGACGGGGCACGACTTTCGAGGTGCTGCTGCGCGCGGCCGAGGGAGCGGAAGCCTCGGCGGCCGCCGAGCCGGCGGCCGCGCCCGCGCCCGCGAAGGGCACCGAAACGGTGCTGGTGGTCGAGGACGAGCCGAGCGTGCGGCTGCTCACGCGCATGGTGCTCGAGCGGCAGGGCTACCAGGTGCTCGAGGCCGCGCACGGCGCCGAGGCGATCGAGGTCTGGCGGCGGCACGGCGGCCGCATCGCGCTGCTGTTCACCGACATCGTCATGCCCGAGGGCATGAGCGGACGCGAGCTCGCCGACAAGCTGCGCGAGCACGATCCGGCGCTGAAGGTGATCTTCACGAGCGGCTATAGCGCCGAGATCGCCGGCCGGGAATTCTCGCTGCAGCCGGGGCAGAACTTCGTGCAGAAGCCGACCCGTCCGCAGGCCATCGTGGAGGCGGTGCGCCGCTGCCTCGACGGCTGACCGGCCCCCGAGTCCCGAGGGCCCGGCGGCGCGGCCGATGTAAAGAAGTGTCAGGCGGCGTCGATTCGGGTTCCGCATTGCGACGGCTGACGTTAACCTTATGCGCTCATCCCAACCGATACGGCGGAGGCGGCGCATTCGATGACTGAGGCAGCACCAGACCCGGCCATGCCGGCCGGCGGGCGCCGTTGGCGATGGATCCTCGCCGTGCTGGTCGGGGTGCCGCTCGCCTTCATGACCCTGCACCTGCTGACCCGCAAGCCGCCGCCGCGCGGCCCGGAACCCCAGGTGGTCAAGGTCGCCCGGGCGGCGCTCGGGGAGATGCCCGAGACGCTCACGGAACTCGGCACCGTGACGCCGGTGGCGACCGTGACGGTGCTGCCGGAGCTGAGCGGTTACCTCACCGCGGTCGGCTACCGCGAAGGCCAGGAGGTCGCGAAGGGGCAATTCCTCGCGCAGATCGACCCGCGCCCCTACGAGATCAGCCTGCGCCAGGCGCAGGCGCAGCTCGCGAAGGACGAGGCCGCGCTCGCCCAGGGGCGCTCCGACCTCGAGCGCTATGAACGGCTGCGCGGCCAGCAGGCCATCGCCGAGCAGACGGTCACCGACCAGGAATTCGCGGTCAGGCAGCTCGAGGCCCAGATCGACACCGACCGGGCCAGCATCGCCCAGTTCCAGCTCGATCTCGTGTACTGCCGCATCACCGCCCCGGTCGCCGGCCGGGTGGGCCTGCGCCTGGTCGACCCCGGCAATTACGTCACCGCCTCGAGCGCGCCCGGCATCGTGGTCATCACCACCATGAAGCCGACCACGGTCGAGTTCACGGTGGCGCAGAACGACCTGGCGCGGGTGATCGAGCGGTTCCGCGCCGGCGCGAAGCTCCCCGTCACCGCCTTCACGAGCGACAACGCGCGCGCGCTCGCGACCGGGACGCTGTACGCCATCGGCAACCAGATGGCCGCCGCCACCGGCACGGTCACCCTGCGCGCGACCTTCGAGAACGGCGACGAGGCGCTCTTTCCCAACGAGTTCGTCAACGTCAAGATGCGGGTCGACACGCTGCGCGGCGCGGTGCTCGTGCCGACCTCGGCCGTGCTCAACGGCGCGCCCGGCGATTACGTCTTCCGGGTCAACGCCGACCGGACCGTCTCGGTCAACAAGGTCACCGTGGGCCCGAACGACGGCGAACGCAGCGCGATCCTCGCCGGACTGTCCGCCGGCGACACCGTGGTCATCGACGGCACCGACCGCCTGAGCGACGGCGCCAGGATCGACGTCGCCGCGCCGCCGAGGCGATGAACATACCGCCCAGGCGATGAACATCTCACGTCTCTTCGTCCTGCGCCCGGTGGCGACCTCGCTCCTGATGATCGCGCTGGTGATCGTGGGCGCGGTCGCGGTGCGCTACCTGCCGGTGTCCTCGCTGCCCGCGGTGGACTACCCGACCATCCAGGTGCAGACCTTCTATCCCGGGGCGAGCCCGCAGGTGATGGCGACCACGGTCACCGCGCCGCTCGAGGTGCAGCTCGGCCAGATTCCGAGCCTCACGCAAATGACCTCCGCGAGCTCAGTCGGCGCCTCGGTGATCACCCTGCAGTTCAATCTCGCGCTGAACCTGGACGTCGCCGAGCAGAACGTCCAGGAGGCCATCAACGCGGCCAACAGCCTGCTGCCCGCGGGGCTGCCCGCGCCGCCGATCTACGCCAAGGTCAATCCGGCCGACCAGCCCATCCTCACGCTGGCCGTGACCTCGGACTCGATGTCGCTCACGCAGGTCCAGGACGTCGCCAACAACCGCCTCGCCGCGAAGATCTCCGAGGTGCCCGGCGTCGGGCTGGTCACCCCGGCGGGCGGCAACGTGCCGGCCGTCCGGGTCGAGGCCGATCCGCAGAAGCTCGCCGGCTACGGACTGAACATCGACGACCTGCGGGTCACGCTCGGCAACATCAACGTGAGCCAGCCGAAGGGCAATTTCGACGGGCCCGACCTCGACTACACCATCAACGACAACGACCAGATCAGGGACCCGAAGGACTACCTCGACTCGGTGATCGCCTACCGGGCCGGCGCACCGGTGTTCATGCGCGACGTCGCCGCCGTGAGCCAGGCGGCGCAGAACGTCGAACAGGGCGCCTGGTACGACCGCACGCCGGCGATCGTGCTGAACGTGCTGCGCCAGCCGGGCGCGAACGTCATCGCCACGGTCGATCAGATCAAGAAGCAGCTGCCGGCCCTGCTCGCGAGCCTGCC
>JAJXZV010000279.1 GCA_021779875.1 Pseudomonadota bacterium | reverse complement strand
CGGGGCGCGCGACGGCCGCACGCTCCTGCCCGCGGGCCGTCTCGCCCCCGAGATCATCCGGCCGCAGGTGGCGTACCTGCTCGCCGACATGATGGCCGACGTCATCAAGCGCGGCACCGGCATCCGCGCCCGGGTGCTCAATCGCGACGACATCGCCGGCAAGACCGGCACCACCAACGATCAGCACGACGCCTGGTTCTCGGGGTTCAACGGCGCGCTGGTGACCACCGTCTGGACCGGCTTCGACGTCGACCGCGCCCTGGGAGCCGGCGAGGAGGGCGCGCACGCGGCCCTGCCGACCTGGGTGTACTTCATGCACGACGCGCTCGCCGGGATGCCGCGGCGCATGGTGCCGCTGCCCGAGGGCATCGTGACGGCGCGCATCTCGCCCGAGACCGGGCTGCTCGCGAGCGCCGACGCGCAGAACGCGATCATGGAGAAGTTCATCGAGGGCAGCCTGCCCAAGGCGGGCGCCGACGAGCGGCAGAACGACAAGCCCATGAACGACGGCGACAAGCCGCTATTCTGAGGAGCGATGTCCAGGAAGCATTCGCAACGGGCCGAGGACCTGCGCCGCGCACTGGCGCAGGAGGCGGCGCGCATCATGGTCGAGCACGGCATCGGCGACTTCCTGCAGGCCAAGCGCAAGGCGGCCGACCGGCTGGGCGTGCACGACGCCGCGGTGCTGCCCAAGAACGTGGAGATCGAGGACGCCGTGCGCGAGCACCAGCGGCTGTTCGGCGGTGGGACGCACCGCGCGACGCTGCGCGAGCAGCGCCGCGTCGCGCTCGACGCCATGCGCGTGCTCGGCGAGTTCCAGCCGCGGCTGGTGGGCTCGGTGCTCACCGGCACGGCGAGCGATCACAGCGACATCAACCTGCACCTGTTCGCCGACAGCTCCGAGGCGGTCGCCATCAAGCTGCTCGAACTCGGCGTGCCGCACGAATTCCACGAGCGCCGCGTCAAGATGGACGCGGAGCGCAGCGTCAACTACCCGGCCCTGCGCTTCGAGGCCGACGGCCGGACGGTCAACGCCACGGTGTTCCCGGTGGACGGCATCCGCCAGGCGCCCTACTCGCCGGTCGACGGGCGGCCCATGCGCCGCGCCGACAGCCGCGAGGTGTCGACGCTGATCGAGGAGCCCGGCGCCGACCCGCGCCGCTAGTGCGCGGCGCCGGCCTGCCAGACCGCCAGGGTGTCGGCCGACCCCTGGGCGCGCACGCCGTTGTCGCTCAGGATCTCGTCGGTGGCCGCCACCAGCGCCGCGCGCGAGAACACCAGCGACTCGCCGCCGCGCTGGTCGAAATCGATCGTCACGAACGGATCCTTGAGGTCGCGCAGCAGCGCGACCAGCTGCGCGAGGCTCACGATGCGCGTGCCGTTGATCGCGGACACCACGGCGCCCGCCGGGTTCGAGTAGCCGTTCGCGAGCTTGTGGGGGAACAGCGGCGAGGAGATCACCACCAGCTCCTCGAGCTGCGGCGTGGGCGCATCGAGCGCGCGCGTGATCAGCGGACTGCTCACGAGGCCGAGCGCCCGCAGCACGCCGGGATTGTTCTCGAGCCCCGACACGAACTGCCACGTGGCCGTGGAGAACACCAGCGGCCCGTAGATGAAGTACGACGGGTACGCGCCCTTCAAGTCGCGCACCAGGGTCGGGTGCTCGGCCGACACCGGCAGCTGCACCGTCCGGGTCCTGCCCGCCCGCACCAGGGTCAGGGGCACCTTGCCGTCGCGCGTCAGGCGCTGCAGCAGGTAGGCGAAGTGCACGCGCAGGTCCTTGTCGAGCTTGATCATGCCCTGGTTGTCGACGGGGGTGGCGCCGATGTGCGTGATCACGTCCCACTCCTTCAGCGGGTAGTCGGCCGCCGTCGAGGCCGGGCGGTGCACCACCATGCCCTCGACGTGCTTGTCGAGCTCGAGGTAGTCGCGCAGCGCCGGGTTCTCGAGGGTCTGCAGCTCGTCGAACATCGCCGGCTTGCCGTCGTAGCGGCCGTCGGCGATGTCGTTCAGGAACAGCTCCACCTCCTCGTTCGGGATGATGTAGCCGATGTTCTGGGTGTCGCCGCCCAACTTGCTGAAGGCCAGTCCGATCATCTTGTCGCCCGCGACCGCCGGGCCGCCGCTGTTGCCCGGGTTGATGGCCGCGTCGACCTGGATGCGCAGGCCCGACACCGGGTAGTTGTAGGAGACGAACTCGATGCGCGAGACGATGCCCTTGGTGATCGACAGCGAGGAGCCGCCGGTCGGGAAGCCGTAGGCGAGCACGGCGTCCTTGATCTGCGGCAGCTTGTTCGCGCGCGCGAGCGGCGGGTGGGAGTCGAAGAAGGACGGATCGTCGAGTTGCAGCACCGCGAGGTCGATCCCCGGCGCCACCGCCACCACGGTCGCCGCGACCTTGTCGCCGGCCGCGTTCGCCTGCACCTGCACCTGGCTCGCGTACAGGACCACGTGGGCGTTGGTGAGGATGCGGCGGCCCTCGATCACCACCCCCGAGGCCGTGACCTCGGTCGGCGCCTGCTTGCTCCACGGCTTGAACGGATCCGGATAGCGCAGCGTCGCGAACACCTTCACCACCGAATGCTCGATGGCGGTGCCCGGCTGGGCGCGCGCCGCGGGCGCGTGCAGCACGCCGGCCGCGAACGGCAGCACGAGGCCCAGGACGGCGGCTGCGCAGAGCTTGACGTTTGCCATGACGGAACCGCGAACCTCCTGGATCACTTGCCTAGCACCGAGAAGGCCAGCAGCACGTTGCCCGGCTGGCCGATGCGCTGCACGTAGCCCGAGTTGACGTACACCATCCCGTCCACCACGATCGGCCCGCCCCGGTCGAGCGACCCGCCGCTCGCCTTGACCCCGTTGCGGGTGGTGAAGTCGGCCGCGGTCGGGAAATCCCAAGTGATCCGGCCGTCGATGGTCGAGTAGGCACGCAGGTGCCCGTCCATCGAGCCGGAGAACACCACCCCCGGGATCACGGTGGCCGCCTGCGACTCGGCGTGCGAGCAGCCGTGCGGGCCCCAGGCGCAGTCGGGCGCCGGTGCCGGCGTCTGCCAGCGGCGCGTGCCGGTCTTGAGGTCGAGCGCGACCAGGCCACCGATGCCGCCCGGTCCGCCGGTGCTGCCGGCCGGGTCCTCGACCAGGCCCGAGAGCGGCACGTACACCGTGCGATGATCCGCGGCCGGACCCCACTCGATCCCGCCGAGCGCGCCGGCGGCCGCGCGCACCCGCCACAGGACCTCGCCGCCGCGGTCCGGATCGAGGCCGTACACGAACCCCGAGCGTTGCGCCGCGATCAGCAGGCCCTTGCCGCCCGGCAGCGTGCGCAGGATCGGCGCGCTCGTGAAGCCCGCCTGCGGCGACTCGTCCGAGCCCGGCGCGGCCTCCCGGCCGAAGCGGCGCGACCAGCGCACGGCGCCGTCGTCCTGTCCGAGCGCGACGATGGCGTCGGCGAGCGGCACGTCGCCCGCCGTGAAGGCGCCGCCGGTGGC
>JAJXZV010000036.1 GCA_021779875.1 Pseudomonadota bacterium | reverse complement strand
GCTCGCGGAGCTGAAGGAGCCGGTGAACCTGTACTTCTATTTCTCGCGCGAGGTGGCGGCCAAGCAGGCCCCGCTGCTCATGCCCTACGCGGCGCGGGTCCGCGAATTCCTCGAGGAGATGGCCGCGCGCTCGAACGGCAAGGTGCGCCTGCGCGTGCTCGACCCGCAACCGTTCTCGGACGAGGAGGACCGGGCCGCGGAGGCCGGCCTGCAGTCCCTGCAGAACGGCGGCGACGCCCTGTACTTCGGCCTCGCGGGCACCAATTCGACCGACGGCCGCGCCTCGATCCCGAGCTTCCAGGCGGACCGGGAGGAATTCCTGGAATACGACGTCGCGAAGCTCATCCACGAGCTCGGCGTGCCCCGCAAGCCGGTGATCGGCCTGCTGAGCTCGCTCCCCATGCAGGGCCAGTTCAACCCGATGACCGGCCAGATGAGCCAGCCCTGGCCCATCCTCAGCGAGGTGCAGCAGCTGTTCACGGTGCGCCCGCTCGGCCGCGACCCCGACCACATCGACAAGGACGTGGACGTGCTCTGGCTGGTGCACCCGAAGCACCTGCCCGCCAGGACGCTGTACGCCATCGACCAGTTCGTGATGCGCGGCGGACGGCTGCTGCTGTTCGTCGATCCGGACGCGGGCGGCGACACCGGCGGCCAGGATCCGTCCAATCCGTTCGCCGCCGCCGCGGCCGAACACTCCTCGGACCTCGAGCCGCTGCTGTCCGCCTGGGGGGTCGACTACGATCCGTCCAAGGTGGTCGGCGATCTCGATCTCGGCCTCGACGTGCGCACCAGCATGCAGGGCACCCCGGCGCGGCACATCGCCATTCTCGGCCTGCATCGGCCGCAGATGGCGCAGAAGGACGTGGTCACCGGCTCGCTCGAGGTGATCAACCTCGCGACCAGCGGCTTTCTGGCCCCCAAGAAGGGCGCCACCACCCACTTCGAGCCGCTCCTGTGGAGTTCGACCGACGCCGCGCCGCTGCCGGCGGCGCGCTTCGCCGGCCTGACCGATCCGTCGACCCTGAGGGACGGCTTCAAGCCGACCGGCGTGCGCTACACCCTCGCGGCCCGGATCACCGGTCCGGCCGACTCGGCGTTCCCGCAGGGAGCGCCGGCGGACAAGGCGCCGCCGACCGACAAGACCCCTCCGGCGGCGGCGCAGCCGCACCTCGCGAAGTCCTCGGGGTCGGTCAACGTCATGATCGTCGCGGACACCGACATGCTCATGGATTACCTGTGGGTGCAGACGCGCGAGCTGCTCGGCCAGCGTATCGCGCAGGCGTTCGCGAGCAACGGCGACTTCGTCGCCAACATGCTCGACAATCTGAGCGGCAGCGGCGCGTTGATCAGCATCCGCGGCCGCGCGACCTTCTCCCGTCCGTTCGAGCGCGTCGAGGCGCTGCGCCGGAAGGCCGACGACCGGCTGCGCGCCAAGGTGCTCGAGCTGCAGGGTGAGCTGCGCCAGACCGAGACCAAGCTCGGCGATCTGCAGAGCAAGCGCAACGACCAGGCCTCGATCGCCTTCTCGCCGGAGCAGGAGCAGGAGTGGCGGCGCTTCACCGCCGAGAAGGCCCGCATCCGCAAGGACCTGCGCGACACCGAGCGCGGCCTGAACGTGGACATCGAGCGGCTGAATTCCTGGCTGAAGGTGCTCAACATCGGCGTCGCGCCGGCGCTGGTCGGTCTCGCCGGGGTATTGGTGCTGGGCGCGCGCCGCCGGCGCAAGCAGCGCCCGCAGGAGCCGGTATGAGCCTGCGGCGTCTGCTGCTCGTCATGTTCGCGGCGCTCGCGGCGATCGCCGGCGCCTATTATCTGAGCGCGCAGCGCAATCTGGTGCGCGACCTGAACGGCACCGCCCTGCTGCCGGGACTCGCCGCGCAGTTGAATTCGGTGAGTTCGGTGAGCATTTCGAAGGGCGGCCCGGCGCCGGCGGTGACCGTGCACCGCGTGGGCGACCGCTGGGCGGTCGAGCAGCTCGGCGACTACCCGGCCGACACGCCCAAGCTGCGCAGGCTCCTGCTGGCCCTGGGCGATGCGAAGATCGTCGAGGAAAAGACCTCGAATCCGGCGAACTACGCCGCCCTCGGGGTCGATGACCCGGCCAAGGCCGGCGCCGCCGGGGCCGAGATCACCTGGGAGACCCCCGGCGGGCGGCACAGCCTGATCGTCGGCAAGCCGGCCGGCCAGGGCGTGTTCGTGCGCCGGGCCGCCGAGTCCCAAAGCTTCCTGGTGGAGCCCGCGATCCCGCTCGACGCCCAGCCGCGACTGTGGATCGACGGGCGGCTGCTCGACGTCCCGGTGGCGACGGTCCGGAGCATCACCGTGAAGTTCGCCGACGGCACCGGCTATACGCTGCAACGCAGCTCGCCCAAGGACGAGAGCTTCGCGCTCGAGGGCGTGCCGGCCGGGCGCAAGGCGCGCGACACGGCCGCGCTCGCGCCCTCGCCGACGCTGCTCGCCGGGCTGACCGCGGAGGACGTGGGACCCGCCGGCACCGTCGATGACGCCAAGGCGGCCACCGCCGCCATCACGACCTCCGACGGCGCCGTGCTCACGCTCCACGGGGTCGTCGCGCAGGACAAGCACTGGGTCACGATCACGGCCACCGGGAACGACGCGCTCACCGCCAAGGCGGCGGGCCGCGCCTTCGAGCTCGCGGGCAATCGCTACGAGGCGATCTTCCGCCCGCTCGACGAGCTGCTGGTGCCCAAGGAGACGCCCGCCGCGAAATCGGCGCCGCGCACGCAAAAATCGGCGCCGCACCCGCATCCGTGAACGGCGGCGCGAGCGCCGGATTCGGCCGGCGCTTCGCGGCGCTGCTCTACGACGCTCTGCTCGTGGCGGCGCTGCTCATGGCCTACACCTTCGCGATGCTGCCGTTCACGCACGGCCGGGCGATCCTGCCGGAAACGGCCGGTGCCTGGGTCCACCCGTATCGCGCGGGACTGGTGCTCGTGGCCGGCGCCTACTACGTGATCAACTGGCTGCGCAGCGGCCAGACCCTCGGCATGCGCGCCTGGCGCCTGCGGGTCGTCGGCGCGGCCGGCGGGCCGATCACCCTCGCGGCGGCGCTGCTGCGCCTGGGATTCGGCCTGCTCGCCTGGCTGCCCGCCGGCCTCGGCGTGCTGTGGCTGTACGTGGATCCGCAGCGCCTGGCGCTGCACGACCGGCTGTCCTCGACCCGGGTGGTGGTGCTAGCGCGTCCGTGAGATCGCGATCAGGGTGCCGAGCCCGATGACGGCGGTGGGCAGCCAGCCGACCAGCGCCGGATTGAGGCCGAACCACTGCCCGCCCTTCTCGATGGTGCCGGTGATCACGAAGAACACCACGCCGAGCAGCACGCCGAACAGCGCGCGGGTGCCGGCTCCGGTGCTGCGCAGCGGGCCGAACACGAACGGCAGGGCGAGCAGCGTCACCACGATGACTCCGACCAGCCGCGCGATCCGCGACCAGTAGCCGATCTCGTAGGAGGCCGTGCCGAGACTGTTGCGG
>JAJXZV010000261.1 GCA_021779875.1 Pseudomonadota bacterium | reverse complement strand
CCTGAGCGCGCAGCACTGGCTCGACGCCTTCCCGCCGCCGCTCGAGCCGCACTTCGCGCGACTGTGCCAGTACGTGAGCCAGGCATTGCAAAAGAGCGGATCCCCGGCGGCGTCCGCGCCCGCGCCCGCGGCACCGCCGGTCGAGCATACGGCGGCGCCGGCCATCGGCGCGGCGGATCTGAAGCTCATCGAGGCGCGGCTCGCCGCGCACATCGGGCCGATGGCGCAGGTGCTGGTCAGGCGGGCGGCCGCGCGCGCGGGGTCGCCCAGGGAACTCGTCGCGATGCTGGCCGGCGAGATCGAGGCCGATGCGGAGCGCCGCGTCTTCAGCGACGCCTGCCGATTCCTGCTCAGGCAGAACCTTTGAGCCCGCCCGCCGTGCCGGGCCCGGCGGCCGAGCCGGGGCGACTGCCCATCGTCATCGGAGTCACGGGTCATCGCGACCTGCGCCCCGCCGACCAGGCGGCCTACCGCGCGCGCGCGCGCGAGCTGTTTGCGGATCTGCAGCGGCGGTATCCGCACACGCCGCTGCGCGTGATCTCGGCGCTCGCCGAGGGCGCGGATCGACTGGTGGCCGAGGTGGCGCTCGAGGAAGGGCACGATCTGGTGGTGCCGCTGCCGTTCGAGCAGGCGGAGTACGAGCGGGATTTCCCGGATTCGGTGCCGCAGTTTCGCGCCCTGCTCGCCCAGGTGCCCGCCGACCAGGTGTTCGTGGTGGCGCCCGCCGCCGGCCGCGACGCCGGCTATCGGCCGCCGGCCGACGTGCCGCGCGATGCCCATTACGCGGCTGCGGGCGCCTACGTCGCGACACGCAGCCACATCCTGCTGGCGATCTGGGACGGGGTGACGGTGCCCGCGAGCGCCGGCACCGGGATGGTGGTGGGCCTGAAGCTCGCCGGCGACGACGGCGGTCCGGTCTATCACGTGCGCGCCTGCCGCGCCGGCGGCACGGACCATGAGGCGGGCCGGGCGAGCTGGCTGTACCCGCCGTCGGTCGGCCGGGACTCGCTCGATTCGATGTGCATGCGCCTCGATCGGTTCAACGGCGATCCGGTGCGCCGGCGCATCGTGCCGCGAGCGGCGCAGGCGGCCGTCGAGTTGCTGCCGGAAATCGCCGAACGCCCGGCCGGGGACCGCAGGCTCGCGGCCGCGTTCGGCTACGCCGACCATCTCGCCAACCATTACCGGCGGGTGACGCACGCGGTGCTGCGCACCGTGTTGCTGCTCGCGGCGGGCCTGGCGCTCACCTTCGAGGTGTACGCGGAGATCTACCCGGCGCGCTCGGTGCCGGCCCTGTACCTTGCGATCTTCGCCTCGATCACGCTGCTGTACCACTGGCAGAAGTCGAAGGATGCCCAGGGCCGCTACCTCGACTATCGGGCCGTCGCGGAGGGCTTGAGGGTGCAGTTCTACTGGCACGTCGCGGGCCTGCCGGAGCAGGTCTGCGCGAGCTATCTGCGCAAGCAGCTGGACGAGCTGCGCTGGATCCGCGAGGCGCTGCGCGGCGCGGGCGCGATTCCGCCGACCGCGGCGCTCGCCCCGCAGCGGGTGCTGTCGCTGTGGATCCACGGGCAGACCGAGTACTACCGCTCGCGGGCGCTGCGCCAGGAGCGGCGCTTGCACCGGCTGGAGCGCGCGTCGGCGCTGCTGCTCGCCACGGGGCTCGCGGCCACCTTCAGCCTGGTGGCGCTCTGGCACTTCTACGAGCGAGCCGAGCGGCTGCACCACTGGGTGGTGCTGATCATGGGCTTCGCGCCGATCGCGGCCGCGCTGTGCGAGGCCTACGGCGAGAAATTCGGCCTGCGCACCCAGGCGAACCAATACGCCCGCTTCGCCGCGGTGTTCGGCCGGGCCGAGCAGCTGCTCGAGCGGCTGTCCGGCGAGCCGCCTACCGCATCGCGGCAGGCCGCGGAACTCGAGTTGCTGCGCGATCTCGGCCGGGAGGCCTTGATGGAAAACGGGGATTGGGTATTGTTGCTTCGTGAGCGTCCCATCGTCCTGCCCAAGGGGTAACGCCATGATCCACCGCCGAAGCATCCTCGCCGGTCTGTTCGCGGTCGCCGGCTGGTTCGCAGCCGCGGTGCCGTCCCGTGCCGCCGCCGGCGAGCCGGTGCCGGGCGAATGGCGGCACGTCGACCAGACCGTGCACTACTATGGTTTCACCACGACCTATTCCTGCGACGCCATGGAGGCGCGCGTGACCCAGATCCTGCGGCATTTAGGCGCCCGCAAGGACTTGAAGGTGGTCGCGCAGGGGTGCGCGAGCGGCCCGCTCGCGCAATACCAAGGCCTGTGGATCCACGCGGATTTCTACGCGCTGCGGCCGGCCGGCGCCGACACGCGCGACCCCGTGCCCGCACACTGGGTCGAGATCGGGCTGAAGCCTCAGCACCCGAATTTCATGGAAGAAGCCGACTGCGAGCTGGTTTCCGAGCTCAAGCCCTTGCTGGTCGGCAGTTTCGGGTTGAACCCGGAAACCTACACCACGAACTGCCAGCCGAACACCTTCATCCTGAACAGCTACGCGGTGCAGGGGCGGGTGCTCGAGCCCCTGAAGAAGGCCTCCGGCGGATGAGGCCGCCGGGGCGCCCGGGGCGTGCCCGCGGCGTCCGTCAGGCGTCCGGGATCAGCACCTTCGGGGGCGTCTCGCCCCGGCGGTAGAACACCCCGACGTGGCCGATGCGTTGCACCAATTCGCTCTGGGTGCGCTCGGCCAGCGTGCCGAGCGCCGCGTCGCGTTCCGTCCGGTCGCCCACGCGGGCGCTCACCTTGACCAGTTCGTGGTCGGTGAGCGCGCGGTCGAGTTCCCTGACCACCCCTTCGGTGAGTCCGGCGTTGCCGAGCATCACCACGGGGCGCAGCGGGTGCGCCAGGCGCCGTAAGTGCTTTTTCTGGGTTTCCGAGAGGGCCATTGAGGGATTATAGTCGCGCCGCCATCTTCCCCGATATGCCCAAACGTACCAAGAGTAGTGCCCGCTGGCTCGCCGAGCATGCCAGCGACGAGTTCGTGAAGCGCGCCAAGTCCGAGGGCTGGCGCTCCCGCGCGGTGTTCAAGCTGCAGGAGATCGACCAGCGCGAGCACCTGCTGCGCAAGGGGATCCGCTGCGTGGACCTCGGCGCGGCCCCGGGCGGCTGGAGCCAGTACGCGGCCCGGGTCATCGGCGCCGGCAGCCGCCTGGTCGCCACCGACGTGCTGCCCATGGACGCCATACCCGGCGTCGAGTTCGTGCTGGGGGACTTTCGCGAGGAGGCGGTCCTCGAGCAGGTCCTCGAGCGGGTGGGGGGGCAGAAGGTCGAGCTTGTATTGTCGGACATGGCCCCCAATATGGCCGGTATCGACGCGGTGGATCAGCCGCGTTCGATGTACCTGGCGGAGCTCGCGGTGGAATTCGCCGACCGCGTGCTGGCGCCGGGCGGCGACCTGCTGATCAAGGTGTTTCAAGGCGAGGGATTCGAGGCGATGATGCGCGATCTACGCCGGCGATTCGACCGCGTGTCGACCAAGAAACCGAAGGCGTCGCGCCCGCGCAGCCCCGAGATCTATCTGTTGGCGCGGCAGTTTAGGATGGTGTAACGTCTGGAACGGCCGTCCGTCCGGGGTGTCCCGGTGAACGTGCGGCGGTAAGGTGAACCTTGAACGATCTGACCAAACAAATTCTCCTCTGGGTCGCGCTGGCGGTCATTCTGCTCGCGATCTTCAGCCAATTCGGCATGCGCACGGGGCAGCCCGCGACCATCGACTATTCGCAGTTCCTCTCCGAGGTCAAGAGCAGCAACGTCGACTCGGTGACCTTGAAGGGCGAGATCATCGAGGGCAAGCGCCGCTCGGGCGACCAGTTCATCACCTACAACCCCGAGACCAGCAACAGCGCGCTGATCGGCCTGCTGCAGTCCCAGGGGGTCAAGTTCCGCGGGGAGCCGCCCAAGCAGCAGTCGGTGATCCTGCAGCTGCTGATCTCGGCCTTCCCGATCCTGCTGTTGATCGGCTTCTGGGCTTATTTCATGCGCCAGATGCAGGGCGCCTCGGGCGGGCGCGGGGCGATGTCCTTCGGCAAGAGCCGGGCGCGGCTCCTGGGCGAGGATCAGGTCAACGTCACCTTCGCCGACGTGGCGGGGGTCGAAGAGGCCAAGCAGGAAGTGGTCGAGATCGTCGACTTCCTGAAGGATCCCGGCAAGTTCCAGAAACTTGGCGGCAAGATCCCGAAGGGCGTCCTGATGGTGGGTTCGCCCGGCACGGGCAAGACCCTGCTCGCGCGGGCGATCGCCGGCGAGGCGAAGGTGCCGTTCTTCACCATTTCCGGCTCGGATTTCGTGGAAATGTTCGTCGGCGTGGGCGCCTCGCGCGTGCGCGACATGTTCGAGCAGGCGAAGAAGCACGCGCCGTGCATCATCTTCATCGACGAGATCGACGCGGTCGGCCGTCACCGCGGCGCCGGCCTCGGCGGCGGTCACGACGAGCGCGAGCAGACCTTGAACCAGCTGCTGGTCGAGATGGACGGCTTCGAGGGCAACGAGGGCATCATCGTCATCGCCGCGACCAATCGGCCGGACGTGCTCGATCCGGCGCTGCTGCGCCCCGGCCGCTTCGACCGGCAGGTGGTGGTGCCGCTGCCCGACGTGCGCGGCCGCGAGCAGATCCTGAAAGTGCACATGCGCAAGGTGCCGCTCGGCGACAACGTCAAGCCCTCCGTGATCGCGCGCGGCACGCCGGGCTTCTCGGGCGCGGACCTCGCGAACCTGGTCAACGAGGCGGCGCTGTTCGCGGCGCGCGCCAACAAGCGCTCGGTCTCCATGGAGGAATTCGAGCGCGCCAAGGACAAGATCATGATGGGCTCCGAACGGCGCTCCATGGTCATGAGCGAGGAGGAGAAGCGCAACACCGCTTTTCACGAGTCCGGCCACGCGATCGTCGGGTTGTCCGTGCCCGAGCACGACCCCGTCTACAAGGTCACCATCATTCCGCGCGGCCGAGCGCTCGGCGTGACCATGTTCCTGCCGGAGCAGGATCGCTACAGCACCAGCAAGCGCCAGCTCGAGAGCCGGATCGCCACGCTGTTCGGCGGCCGGGTCGCCGAGGAGATCGTGTTCGGGGCGGACGCGGTCACCACCGGCGCCTCGAACGACATCGAGCGCGCCACGGAGCTCGCCCGCAACATGGTCACCCGCTGGGGCCTGTCCGACCGCCTCGGTCCGCAGACCTACAGCGAGGAATCGGGCGAGGTGTTCCTCGGGCGCAGCGTCACCCAGCACAAGCAGGTCTCGGACAGCACCGCCCACGTGATCGACGAGGAGGTGCGCCGGGTGATCGACGGCAACTATCAGCGCGCCTACCAGATCCTCAAGGACAACATGGACAAGCTCCACACCATGTCCGAAGCGTTGATGAAGTACGAGACCATCGACGAGGAGCAGATCAAGGACATCATGGCGGGCCGGGTGCCGCGGCCGCCGCGCGACTGGGACGACACCCCGACGCCGACGCCGCGCGGTCCCACGGCGGATAATCCGGCCGCCCCGCTGGCCACCCCGGCCGGGCAGCACTGACGCGCCGGCCGCCGGCCGAGCCCCAACCGCATCGAGATCCAAGGGCCGGTGGAAGAAGCCACCGGCCCTTACCATCCGGCTCCTGGCATCCAGACCAACCCATGCTGTGGCGCTGCCGAGAACGCCTGATCGATCTGACCCGCCCCGTGGTGATGGGCATCCTGAACGTCACGCCGGATTCCTTCTCCGACGGCGGCCGCTACGCCCGCGCCGACGCGGCGCTCGAGCGGGCGGCGCGCATGGTCGAGGAGGGCGCCGCGATCATCGACGTCGGCGGCGAGTCGACCCGGCCGGGCTCGCTGGGGGTCGAGGCGGCGGTCGAGATCGAACGGGTCGTGCCGGTGATCGAGCGGATCGCCGCGCGCCACGACGTGGCGCTGTCCATCGACACGACCAAGCCCGCGGTGATGGCGGCGGCGGTCGCGGCCGGCGCCTGCATCGTCAACGACGTGTACGCGCTGCGCGCGCCCGGCGCGCGCGCCTTCGCCGCCGATTCGGGCGTGGGCGTGTGCCTGATGCACATGCAGGGCGAGCCGCGCACCATGCAGGATGCCCCGAGCTACGACGACGTCGTGGCGGAGGTGGCGGCCTTCCTGCGGCTCGAGCGCGAGACCTGCCGGCTGGCGGGGATCGCGATGGAGTCGATCGTCCTCGACCCCGGCGTCGGCTTCGGCAAGCGGCTCGAGCACAATCTCGCCCTGATCCGGGAGCTGCCGCGGCTCGCCGATCTGGGCTCCCCGGTGCTGCTCGGCGTTTCGCGCAAGAGCTTCATCGGGCGCGTGCTCGGCCGCGGGCTCGATGAGCGCCTGGCCGGCGGGCTCGGGCTCGCGGCGCTCGGAATCAGCCTCGGGGCGCGTATCATCCGCACGCACGACGTGGGCGCGACCGTGGACGCGGTGCGCATGGTGGCGGCGGTCTTGCAGGGGGACGGGATCTGACGGTGGCGAATCAATATTTCGGCACGGACGGGGTCCGCGGACGGGTCGGTCACGCGCCCATGACGGTGGACTTCGCGCTGCGGCTGGCGAGCGCGGCCGCGCAGGTGCTCGCGCCCGACGGCGGGCGGGTGCTCATCGGCAAGGACACGCGCGTGTCGGGCTACCTGTTCGAATCGGCGCTCGAGGCCGGGTTCGTGGCGGCGGGGGTCGACGTGATGCTGATCGGTCCGCTGCCGACCCCGGGCATCGCCTACATGACGCAGCACCTCGGCTGCAGCTTCGGCGTCGTGATCAGCGCCTCGCACAACCCGTACGAGGACAACGGCATCAAGTTCTTCGACGGCGCCGGCAGCAAGCTGTCCGACGAGATCGAGCGGCGCATCGAGGCGCTGCTCGACGGGCCCGTGCTGACCCGCGAATCGCAGCGCCTGGGCAAGGCGGTGCGCATCGACCGCAGCCGCACCAAGTACCAGGATTTCTGCGCCTCCACCGTGCCCGCCGGCATGACGCTCGAGGGCTTCAAGATCGTGATCGACTGCGCGAACGGAGCGGGCTACAAGGTCGCGCCGCGCGTGCTCGCCGATTTGGGCGCGGAGATCGTGCCGATCGGCTGCTCGCCGAACGGCCGCAACATCAACGACGGCTGCGGCTCGATGGCGCCGGAGCTGCTGCAGCTCACGGTGCCGGGCGTGCGCGCGCAGGTCGGCGTCGCGCTCGACGGCGACGGCGACCGCGTGGTGATGGTGGACGAGCTCGGGCGCTGCGTCGACGGGGATCAGCTGCTGTACATCCTCGCCGTGGCCCGCCAGGAGGAGGGCACGCTCGACGGTCCGGTGGTCGGCACCGTCATGAGCAACCTCGGGCTCGAACGCGCCTTCGCCGAGCGCGGCATCGAATTCCTGCGCGCGCCGGTGGGCGACCGCTACGTGCTCGGTCTGCTGAACGAGGCGGGAGGCACGCTCGGCGGGGAGACCTCGGGCCACATCCTGTGCCTGGACAAGACCACGACCGGGGATGGGCTGGTGAGCGCCCTGCAGGTGCTCGCCGTGATGAAGCGCCGCGGCACGAGTCTCGCGGAGCTCGCCGCCGGGATGCCGAAGTATCCGCAGACGCTGCTCAACGTGCGCGTCGCACGGCGCTTCGATCCCCAGACCTCGCCGGCGGTGGTCGAGGCGGCGGGCGCGGTGGAGCGGCGTTTCGAGGGGCGCGGGCGCATCGTGCTGCGCGCCTCGGGGACCGAGCCGGTCATCCGGGTCATGGTCGAGGGCTACGACGCGGCGTTGGTGAAGCGGGGCGCGCGCGAGATCGCCGCGGTGGTCGAGGCGGTGGCGGCGCGTGCCGAGGCCGACGATTCCGGCGGCTGAGGCTTGCAGTCGGCGGATTCCGCGGCTAATCTTCGGCGCCTTTCCGGCTGGGGAAAGCCCCTTGGGGTTGCTCATGCGTCGTCCGGTGGTGGCAGGCAATTGGAAAATGCACGGATCGCGCGCCGCGAACGAGGCGTTGCTGCTCGACCTGGAGCGGCGCCTGAGGCCCGAGTGGCCGATCGACATCGTGGTGTTCCCCCCCTTCGTGTACCTCGCCGATGCCGTGCGGCTGCTCGAGGGCGGCCGGATCGGGGTCGGCGCGCAGGACGTGTGCGCCGAGAGCCCGGGCGCCTTCACCGGCCAGGTGGGCGCCGGGATGCTGGTCGACGTGGGCTGCCGCTACGCCATCGTCGGGCACTCGGAGCGGCGACGGCTGTTTCACGAGGATGACACCCTGGTGGCGCGCAAGTTCGCGGCGGCGGCGCGCTCGGGCCTGATCCCCGTGATCTGCGTCGGCGAGACCTTGGAGGAGCGCGAGGCGGGCGCCACCGAAGCGGTGGTCGCGCGCCAGCTCGATGCGGTCACGGCGGTGCACGGCATCGCGAGCCTCGCCCAGGCGATCGTCGCGTACGAGCCGGTGTGGGCGATCGGCACGGGCCGCAATGCCTCGCCGCAACAGGCCCAGGACGTGCACGCGTTTTTGCGAAGCAGAATGGCCGTGCAAGATGCTACACTGGCCGGCCAGGTGCGCATCGTATATGGCGGCAGCGTGAAGGCCGGAAACGCGGCGGAATTGTTCTCGATGCCGGACGTGGACGGCGGCTTGGTGGGCGGCGCCTCGCTGAGCGCCGATGAGTTTCAGCAAATTTGCGCGGCTGCGGCCGCCCGGCATTGAGAGATCGTCTATGTTGCGTGGTTTCATCTTCGGCGTGCACGTCCTGCTCGCCATCATGATCATCGCCCTGGTGCTGTTGCAGCGGGGCAAGGGCGCCGAGGCCGGCGCCGGCTTCGGGTCGGGCGCATCGGGCACGGTGTTCGGCGCGCGCGGCACGAGCACGTTGTTCTCGCGGCTGACGGCCGTGTTCGCGGCGCTGTTCTTCGCGACCAGCCTGCTGCTCGCGTACCTGGGGGCGGGCACGCGCACCGAACCGAACTCGGTGCTCGAGCGGGCGGCCCAAGCGGTGAACGCCGGGGCGCAAGCCGCGAAGCCGGCTGCATCGGTGACGCCGGCCGCACCGGCCGGACCGGCGGCGGCGCCGACGGCCGCGCCGGCATCGGGTGCGGCGCCGGCGAGCGCACCGTAGATCGTCCGAGGGTTATTCGAGTTGATGTTGATCAAAGCCGACGTGGCGGAATTGGTAGACGCGCTAGTTTGAGGGGCTAGTGGGGCAACCTGTGCCGGTTCGAGTCCGGCCGTCGGCACCATCCGTACGCCGCATGAATGAGTCATTCATGCGGCGTTTTCATTCGGGTCTCATGTGATTGGTGAATCATGGCGAACGGAGTCGCACGCGCGAGTTTTGCGCCGTGCGTTCCTGAGGTAATGTGCCACTGGCCGTGACGTCGTGTGGTGCGTCCTGATATAATTGAATCTGATATATAAGTGACCTGTTGTCGACGATGCTGCGATCGTACCTGCCCGTCCTGATCTTCCTAGGCCTCGCCACCGTGCTCGGTCTGGCGCTGTTCACTCTCGGTTGGATCCTGGGTCCGCGCCGGCCGGATGCGGAGAAACTCTCCCCCTACGAGTGCGGCTTCGAGGCCTTCGAGGATTCGCGCATGCGCTTCGACGTGCGCTACTACCTGGTCGCCATCATCTTCATCGTCTTCGATCTGGAGATCGCGTTCTTCTTCCCCTGGGCGGTCTCGCTCAAGGCCACGGGCGGCTTCGGGCTGGTCGCGATGCTGATCTTCGCGCTGCTGCTGGTGGTCGCGTTGGTCTACGACTACAAGAAGGGGGCCCTGGAATGGGACTAGAGGCTGTGTCCGCGGACACCGGGAGCGTTCCCGGCTTCGAGGTCACGACGGTCGACAAGCTCATCAACTGGGCGCGCACCGGTTCGCTGTGGCCGATGACCTTCGGTCTTGCCTGCTGCGCTGTGGAGATGATGCAGGCGGGCGCGGCGCGCTACGACCTCGACCGGTTCGGCGTGGTGTTCCGGCCGAGTCCGCGGCAGTCCGACGTGATGATCGTCGCCGGCACGCTGGTGAACAAGATGGCGCCGGCGCTGCGCAAGGTGTACGACCAGATGGCCGAGCCGCGCTGGGTGATCTCCATGGGGTCGTGCGCCAACGGCGGCGGCTATTACCACTATTCGTACGCGGTGGTGCGCGGCTGCGACCGCATCGTGCCGGTGGACGTGTACGTGCCCGGCTGTCCGCCCACCGCCGAGGCATTGATCTACGGGATCATTCAGCTGCAGAACAAGATCAAGCGCAACAAGGCCATCATTCGATGAGTGAAGATCCAGGCGTGGTCGCCGCCGCGGCCGGCGATGACCGCATCGGCGCGGCGGCCGCGAGCATCGAGGGCGCGCTCGGCGGCTCCGTGAAGCGCGTGCCCGGACACCCGGCCGAGCTCACCTACGAGGTGCCGGCCGCCGCCCTGCTCGAGGTCGCGCGCACGCTGCGTGATGCCCCCGGCCTCAAGTTCGAGATGTGCGTGGACGTGTGCGGCGTCGACTACCTCGAGTTCGGCCGGGCCGAGTGGAAGACCGAGCAGGCGAGCTCCTCGGGGTTCAGCCGGGGCGTGGCGCGCGGCGCGCCGCCCGCCGAGGGTCCCGGGGCCGGGCGGCGCTTCGCCGTGGTCCACCACCTGCTGTCGGTGACGCTCAATCAGCGGGTGCGCCTGAAGGTGTATTGCCCCGACGACGAGCAGCCCATGATCGACTCGGTGACCGGCGTGTGGGCCTCGGCCGACTGGTTCGAGCGCGAGACCTTCGACCTGTTCGGCATCCTGTTCAAGGGGCATCCGGACCTGCGCCGCCTGCTCACCGATTACGGCTTCATCGGCCACCCGTTCCGCAAGGACTTCCCGCTCTCGGGCAACGTCGAGGTGCGCTACGACCCCGAGAAGGGCCGCGTCATCTACCAGCCGGTGACCATCGATCCGCGCATCGGCGTGCCCCGCGTCATCCGGCACGACAACCGCTACGACCCGGCCCTCACGAACGCGAAGCCCAATGCCTGAAATACGCAACTTCACCCTGAACTTCGGGCCGCAGCACCCGGCGGCGCACGGCGTGCTGCGACTGGTGCTCGAGATGGACGGCGAGGTCATCCAGAAGGCCGACCCGCACGTGGGGCTGCTGCACCGGGGCACCGAGAAGCTCGCCGAGAGCAAGCCGTTCAACCAGTCGATCGGCTACATGGACCGGCTCGACTACGTGTCCATGATGTGCAACGAGCACGCCTACGTGATGGCGATCGAGAAGCTGCTCGGCATCGAGGCGCCGCCGCGGGCGCAGTACATCCGGGTGATGTTCGACGAGATCACCCGGATCCTGAATCACCTCATGTGGCTCGGCGCGCACGGGCTCGACATCGGCGCGATGACGGTGTTCCTGTACGCGTTCCGCGAGCGCGAGGACCTGATGGACTGCTACGAGGCGGTCTCCGGCACGCGCATGCACGCGACCTACTACCGGCCGGGCGGCGTGTACCGCGACCTGCCGGATTCGATGCCGAAGTACCAGTACAACGAGTGGCGCAGCAAGAAGGACGTCGACCGGCTCAACGAGCGCCGGTCCGGCGGGCTGCTCGACTTCATCGGCGATTTCGCGCGCCGTTTCCCCGCCTGCGTGGACGAGTACGAGACGCTGCTCACCGACAACCGCATCTGGAAGCAGCGCACGGTCAACATCGGCGTGGTGAGCCCGGAGCGCGCGCTGCAGCTCGGATTCTCGGGACCGATGCTGCGCGGCTCGGGCGTCGAGTGGGACCTGCGCAAGAAGCAGCCGTACGAGGTCTACGACCGGATGGATTTCGACATCCCGGTGGGGACCAACGGCGACTGCTACGACCGCTATCTCGTGCGCATCGAGGAGTTGCGCCAGTCGACGCGCATCATCGCTCAGTGCGTGCAATGGCTCAAAGCCAACCCCGGCGCCGTGATGATCGACGACCGCAAGGTCCGTCCGCCGCGCCGCGAGGAGATGAAGGGCGACATGGAGTCCCTCATCCACCACTTCAAGCTCATGACCGAGGGCTACTGCGTGCCGCAGGGCGAGGTCTACGCGGCCGTGGAGGCGCCGAAGGGCGAGCTCGGCGTGTACCTGGTGTCCGACGGTGCCAACAAGCCGTACCGCATGAAGGTGCGCGCGCCGGGCTTCGCGCACCTCGCCTCGCTCAACGAGATGGTGCAGGGGCACATGCTCGCCGACGTGGTGGCCGTGATCGGCACGCAGGACATCGTTTTCGGGGAGATCGACCGATGAGCGTCGAGTTGTCGGCACACGTGCGCGAGGAGATCGACCGCTGGGTCGCGAAGTTCCCGCCGGACCGCAAGCGCTCGGCGGTGATCGCGGCGCTGCACGCCGCGCAGCACGAGAACGACGGGCACCTGACCACCGAGATCATGGACGCGGTGGCGCAGTACCTCGGGCTGCCGCCGATCCAGGTGTACGAGGTCGCGAGCTTCTACTCGATGTTCGAGACCAAGCCGGTGGGCCGGCATCACGTATCCATCTGCACCAACATCTCGTGCATGCTGCGCGGCGCGCAGTCGCTGGTCGAGCACGCCGAGAAGAAGCTCGGCATCAAGACCGGCGAGAGCACCCCGGACGGCAGGATCTACCTGAAGTGCGAGGAGGAGTGCCTGGCCGCGTGCACGGGCGCGCCCATGATGATGGTCGATCACGTCTTTCACGAGAATCTCACCCCCGAGGACCTCGACCGCATCCTCGACGCGCTGCCCGGGAAGGAAGGCTGATGGCTTACGAGCAGAATCTGGTGTTGTTCGAGGCGCTGAAGCACGAGAATCCGTGGACCCTGGAGGGCTACCGGAGCTTCGGCGGGTACCAGGCGTGGGAGCGGATCCTGCGCGAGCAGACGCCGCGCGAGAAGATCATCGAGGAGGTGAAGGCCTCGGGCCTGCGGGGCCGCGGCGGCGCCGGCTTCCCGACGGGCGTGAAGTGGGGCTTCATGCCGCGCAGCTCGCCGGTGCAGAAGTACGTGGTGTGCAACTCGGACGAGTCCGAGCCCGGCACCTGCCACGACCGGGACATCCTGCGTTACAACCCGCACTCGGTGATCGAGGGCATGGCCATCGGCGGCTACGCCATGACCGCCACGGTCGGCTACAACTACATCCGGGGCGAATTCCTCGGCGAGCCGGTGCCGCGCTTCGAGGCGGCGCTCGAGGAGGCGTATCGCGCGGGGCTGCTCGGCAAGAACATCATGGGCACGGGCGTCGATTTCGACCTGCACATGTTCGTGGGCGCCGGCGCGTACATCTGCGGCGAGGAGACCGCGCTGCTCGAGTCGCTCGAGGGCAAGCCGGGGCGGCCGCGCTTCAAGCCGCCGTTCCCCGCCAACTACGGCCTGTTCGGCAAGCCGACCACCATCAACAACACCCAGAGCTTCGCCACGGTGCCGACCATCCTGCGCAAGGGCGCGGCATGGTTCGCCGGCCTCGGGCCGCCGAACTCGGGCGGCACGTTCATCTTCTCGATGTCCGGGCACGTCGCCAAGCCGGGCAACTACGAGCTGCCGCTCGGCATTCCGTTCGCGGAGCTGCTCAAGATCGCCGGCGGCGTCTGGAAGGGCCGCAAGATCAAGGCCGTGATCCCCGGCGGGTCGTCCTGCCCGGTGCTGCCGGGCGAGATCATGATGGCGACCAACATGGACTACGACTCGGTCAAGAAGGCCGGCTCCTCGATCGGCACCGGGGCCGTGATCGTCATGGACGAGACCACCTGCATGGTGCGGGCGCTGGAGCGGCTGTCGCGCTTCTACATGTCCGAGTCCTGCGGCCAGTGCACCCCCTGCCGGGAGGGCACCGGCTGGCTGGACCGGATGCTCAAGCGGATCATCGCCGGTCAAGGCCGCAGCGAGGACCTCGGGCTGCTGCTCGACGTGGCGAACCGC
>JAJXZV010000289.1 GCA_021779875.1 Pseudomonadota bacterium | reverse complement strand
GGCCGCGTGCACGGCGCGGAAGGCGGGCACCAGCCGGCCGACGGCGCCGCGCGCCGCGTCGAGTCGGCGCCACTCCGTCGATCGCCCGGCGCCGGCCGTCTGGCTGCGCGCGAGCGCGTCGGCGACCAGCAGGACCAGGCGGTTCCAGTACAGATCGAAGCGCTCCGCGCGCACCATGTCGCCCAGCACCCGGTCCACCCCTTCCTTGTCGTGATCCCCTTGGACCGTCGCCAGCGTCGGCAGCCATGCGGCGCCGTTGTCGGCATCCGCCCAGCGCATGTCGGTCGCCGCCGCGCGCACGTCGCATCCCGCGGTCCGCGTGCAGATCTGTAGCCGCAGCCAGGCGATCGCGCCGTCGCCGGGGGCGAGCTGGGCGGCGTTAGCCGCCAGTTCGAGGGCATCCGCGGAACCCTCGCCGAACCGCAGCACGGCGGCCGCGGCGAGCGAGGGCGCGTCGCCTTGCGCCGTGAGCGCGGACTCGGCGGCCGCCCACGACGATGCGCGCGGTGCGGGGCTCGCGGGCCCGGCGGCCGCGCCGTCGACCGACGACGCGACGCCGCACGCCGCCGCGAGCGCAATCGCCGGTAGGAGCCGCTAGAGCATGAATCGCGCCCGCTCCGCGTCGCTAGCCGGGTTTGCTGCGGCTGCCGGCGGCGGTCAATCCCGCGGTGATGGCGAGCCGCATCGCATCCTCCACCGAGATGTCCAGCGGCTGCACGCGCGCCTTGGGCAGGTACAGGGTGTAACCGCCGAAGGCGTAACTCATGGGGAAGTACACGGTCACCCAATCGCGGCCACCGTGCACGTCGAGCACGGCCGGCACGTCCTCCCGCGTGACGAAGCCGATGGCGTGCACGTCCGCGAATCGCGCCAGCACGACGCGCTGCAGGTCGCGCTTCTCCCCGCTGCCCGACGGCAGCAAGCTCACCACGTCGCGAAAGCCCCCGTAGAGGGTCTTGACCAGGGGGATCCGGCCGAGGAAATCGTCCCAGTACTTGAGCAGCAGCCGCCCGGCGTACGCGTTCACCAGGCTGCCGAGAACCAGCAGGATCGCGAAGCCGGTGATCAGTCCGAGCCCCGGCCAATAGTGTTCCGGGGCGACGATCCGCAAATCGATGAGCCCCCGCCGCAGCGCACTCTCGAGCGTGTTGACCAGCCACCAGATCACGTAGGCCGTCAATGCCAGCGGCAGCACCGCCACCAGGCCGCTCATCGTCAGCGTGAATATCTTGCGCATGTCGCAATCATCGCATGATCCCGGTCAGGGCGCCGCAGGCACGCACGCGCCGCCGACGCCGCGCCGGTACTCGGTCTTGCGCACCAGGGTCGCGCCGTCCGGATCCCACACGAAGTAACGCGTCGATACCTGCGAGCCCTCGGACGAGGTCACGCTGAGCAGCCGGCTGTCGCGTCGAAAGGCGATCGCGTCGGCGCCGCGGCAGGACGTGCCGCCCCGTATCTCGCCGACGATGGCCGGCTCGGCGACCGTGCCGCTGCGCGCGTCGAGGATCAGGATCCGCGCGCAATCGGCGCCGCATCGGGCGATCACGACGTTCAGATCGCCGGCGAAATTCGGGCCGGCCGCCGCCGCGCGCCGCAGCTCCGCCCGCTGCTGCGCCGGCAGACCGGGATACGCGGGCGCGGCCGCGGGCCGAGCGCGCGCATCGGCCGGCGAGGCGGGATACTCGGAGAACCGCGGCAGCCACAGCGGTTCGCCGGCTGCGGTGGACGCCAGCCCCCGGATCCGGTCGAGACGCTCCACCACCTCGCCGCTCAAGTACCAGTCGTCGACGTCCACGGCCAGGCGCTGCGCCCGAGCCACCACGGTCACCGGCTCGAGGCCGTGGTCCTCGCATTCGGCCGATGGCGCGGCGCGGCGCGAGCACACGCTGTAGCGGGTGTGCGCGCCGTACACCGCGGGCGCGCCGGGGTCGCTGGGCGCGAGGAAGACCAGGTAGCGGCCCGGCGGCACCTCGATGGCGACGTTCGCGTGGCCGCGGGGCACGGCGGCCGAACGCAGCCGGGTTCCGTCGACGTCGTAGACATAGGCCGTCATGGGCGGCACCGCCGGGCTCGGGAACTCCACCGCCGCCTGGATCGTTGCGGCGCGCGCGCCAGCGCTTAAGATGGCGAGACACAGTCCCAACCACCGGGAGCGCATGAACGATCGTGACGACAAAACGAAGTTTCTCCGAGGGAAATGCGAGCCGTGCGGCCGATTACCATGGTAGCGACGGCCGATGACGCACGCCACTCGTCTCGCGATCTCTGCGGCCACCCCGGCGGACGTGCCGCTGATCCTCGCGCTGATCGGCGAACTCGCCGACTACGAGAAGCTGCGCCACGAGGTGGTGGCGACCGAGGCGGCGCTGCACGAGGCGCTGTTCGGCGAGCGGCCGGGTGCGCAGGCCGTGATCGCGCGGATCGGGGGCGAGGCGGCCGGCTTCGCCCTGTTCTTCCACAATTTCTCGACGTTCCTGGCCAAGCGGGGGCTGTACCTCGAGGATCTGTTCGTGCGCCCGGCCTTCCGCGGCCACGGCGTCGGCCGGGCGCTGCTCTCGCACCTGGCGAGCCTGGCGGTGGCGCGCGGCTGCGGCCGGTTCGAGTGGGCGGTGCTCGACTGGAACCGGCCGGCGCGCGAATTCTACGAGTCGCTCGGCGCCGCTCCGAAGTCCAGCTGGATCAATTACCAGCTGTCGGGAGAGGCCCTGCTGCGTCTAGCCGCGCGGCAGACCCCGTCGGCGTGATTGCGTGCGCCCCGGCGCCTCTGGCAGGATGCCCCGGCGCAGTGCGCGAATCGACGGGGAGAGCTGCATGTCTACGGTCGCCCGGGTCACGGAAATCATCGCCTCTTCCAAGAAGAGCTTCGACGACGCCGTCGAGGTCGGTGTCAGGCGTGCCACGAAGACCTTGAAGAACGTCGCCGGCGCGTGGGTCGCCAGCCAGGAGGTCGTCATCGAGAAGGGCAAGATCTCCGCTTACCGCGTCCGCCTGAAGGTCACCTTCGTCCTCGCGGACTAGTCGACCGCCCGTGCCGTCACTGGCGCGGCAGCAGGAACCTCAGGCCCTGGTAGTCGAGCACCACGCCGTCGCGGCGGATGCGCTCGACCTTCGGCCCTTCGGGCAGCGTCGCGCCCTCGCGGAACCTGCGCATGTTGATGTAGACGAAGCGGTCCGCCGGGCGCGTCGCGTAGACGTGCACGTCCAGATGCAGCTCCGGCAGCTTGCCCTGTAGGTCGATTTCGCCGATCGAGGGCAGGACCTCCATCGAGGCCGCATCGCCCGCGCCCGCCGACGGCGCGGGCGCCGCTCGGGCGGCGCCGGTGTCCCGGGCCGGGGAATCGTCGGCGGCGACCGGAATCTCCGGCGCGTACACCGGACCCGGGTCGAGCGGGCTGAAATGACCCGCACGCGAGCCGCTCTCCGTCCCGGAGTGGGCCGCCGGTGTGACCGGTGCGGGTGCGGCCACCGCAGCCGCCGGCACCGGTGCGGGTGCCGCCGTGACCG
>JAJXZV010000172.1 GCA_021779875.1 Pseudomonadota bacterium | reverse complement strand
CACCGGCTCGAGGATGCGCAGAAGACGCCGCAAATCACGGGCGTGGCGGCGCCGGCGGTCGCGCCCGAGGCCATCCTTCAGGATCTTGAGGACGGCGCCGAGCCGGCGTGCCGCGACGCGCGCGTCGTGCACCTCGCCGGGCGAGGGCGCGCGCTCGCCCCGCCCGAGGCGGTCGAGGTGTCGCCCGAACTCGGCGGCCAGCCGGCCGACCCGGGGCGCGAGCGCCGCGGCGCCGGTCGGGTCGCGCGCCCCCATCAACGGCTCATTGCACGGCGATGTCGATCTTCTGCGGCTTGGTCTCCGGCGTCTTCGGTATGTGAACGGTCAGCACGCCGTCCTTCGACTCGGCGTGGATGGCCCCCGTGTTGACGTTGTCGGGCAGCACGAAGCTGCGGGAGAAGGTGCCGTAGAAGCTTTCGATGCGCAGCGTGTTCTCGTCCTTGTCCTCCTTGACCTGCTTGCGCTCCCCGGAGATGGTGATCACGCCGTTCTGCAGGCTGATCTTCACGTCCTCGCGCTTGGTCTCGGGCAATTCGGCCTTGATGACGTATTCCTTGCCGGTCTCGGTGATGTTGGCGACCGGCGTCCAGTCGACTTCGCCATTCGTCTCTGTGGCGGCGCGGTAGCGCGGCGCCGAATAGCGGCGGAAGAAGTCCTCGAATTCGCGTAGCGGCTCCCAGCGAACGATGCTCATGTCCGTGCTCCTTTGAGTGAAGTACCCACGGCACGGATGGTGTGCGCGCCGCGGCGGATCGGAAATTCGGGATTTCGCGTAGGCCGGTCGCGCCGCGCCACGAGCGCCCTTCCACGCAAGGCGCGTCGGCAACTCCGCATGGTGTGGCCGGCCGGGCACGCCGTATCGTCCCGTGACAGGAGCAACGCGACAGCAGGAACATGACAGGAGAATTCCATGAAAGCCGACGCAGACATTCGACGGGACGTGGAGACCGAGCTGCAGTGGGATCCGAGCCTCGATGAACGCGGGATCGGCGTGAGCGTGACCGGCGGCGTGGTGACGCTGACCGGCGACGTGGCGCGCTACGCCGACCGCTGGATGGCCGAGGACATCGCCAAGCGGGTCAGCGGCGTGCGCGCCATCGCCAACGACGTCCGGGTGATCGTCCCGCGCGCCGGCGAGCGCACCGACACCGAGATCGCGCAGGCCGCGGCCAGCGCGCTCGGCTGGCACTTCGAACTCGGCGCGTGCGACATCAAGCCCGTGGTCAAGCAGGGCTGGATCACGCTGAGCGGCGAGGTGAAGTGGGGCTTCCAGAAGTCGGCCGCCGAGAACGCGATCCGGTATCTGACGGGCGTGAAGGGCGTGACCAACAACATCACCATCAAGCCCAGCGTCAAGGTGGTCGACGTCAAGCAGAAGATCGAGGACGCGTTTCGCCGCCAGGCCGTGCTCGAGGCGACGGACATCGAGATCGACGTGCGCGATTCGCAGGTCACCCTCAAGGGCCACGTGCACTCCTGGCGCGAACGCGACGACGCGTCGCGGGCGGCCTGGGCCGCTCCGGGCGTCTCCAAGGTCGACAACCAGCTGGTGGTGCAGTACTAGCGGCGCAGGCCGGCGTTGCGCGCGACCGTCGCCGCGATCTCGGACCAGTCGGCCTCCGGGCCCAGAGTGGCCACGGTCTGCAGCAGATGGTCGCGCAGCACGCCGAGCACCGGCATGGGCACGCGCAGCGCCTCGGCGGACTGCGCCACCAGCCGCATGTCCTTCAGGCCGAGCGGCGCTGCGAAGCCGGCGGGGCGAAACCGTCCTTCGAGCATGATGCGGCCGTAGTTGCGGTAGATGGGCGAGTCGAACAGCGTCCCCGTCAGCACCTCGAGCAACTGCGCCGGTTCGATGCCGCCCTTTTCGGCGAGGGCCATGGCTTCGGCCAGGGACTCGATGGCGGCGAGGATCATGAAGTTGCCGCACAGTTTGACCAGGCAGGCGGCGGAGGGCGCGGTGCCGACGACGAACACCCGCTGGCCGAGGGCGAGCAGGGCGGGTCTGGCGGCCTCGAGGTCGGCCGGATCGCCGGCCGCGACCACGTACAGCTTGGCGGCCGCCGCGGCTTCCGGCCGGCCGAAGACCGGCGCGCAGAGGAAGCGCTGGCCGTGCTCGGCGTGGACGGCCGCGGTGCGCTCGGCGGTGGTCACGGCGATGGTGCTCAATGAGACGTGCAGGGCGCCGGCACGCAGGCCGGCGATCAGGCCCGAGGGGCCGGCGAGCACCGCGTCGAGGGCGGCATCGTCGGCGAGCATGCTGAACACCAGGTCGCGACCGGCGCCGGTCTCGCGCGGGCTCGCGGCGAGGTGCGCACCCGCCTCGACCAGGGCGCGCGCCTTGTCGGGCGATCGGTTCCACACGGCGAGCTCGTGGCCCGCGCGAATCAGGTTGGCGGCGATGGGACCGCCCATGTTGCCGAGTCCGATGAAGCCGATTTTCACGAGATACCTCGCGGGGAGCGCGCACGCCGGGTACCCCAGTGTACGTGCGTTCAGCGCAGGCGCAACGGTTCCCCGTAGCCGGTCAGCTCCAGATATCCCCGGCCGGCCGGCCGGCCGTTCTCCGCGGCGCGCACCGCGCCCTCCCAATAGATCGCGCCGGTCGAGGCACGCGTGTCGTTCTCTTGATCGTCCATGAGCGGTTCGAGTTCGAAGCGCCGAGCGCCGGTGCGCACCGTCCAGGCGACCGGATAGCCGACGCCCGTGCGCGGCGAGCGCCAGAGCCTGCGCGGCGTGAACTCGATCTGCGAGGGATCGAAGATCAGGGTCCGTCCGTCGGGGTCGCGCAGGCTTCCGCCCGCCCAGCGCGCCCGGCCGGCGGCGTCACGGATGCGAAAGGCCATGAGCGCGGCGCCGTGCTCGAGATCGATGCCGATCCAATCCCAGCCGACGGCCTCGGCATCGAGATACTCGCTCGACCATTCGTGATCTAGCCAGGCTTCACCCGAGACCGGCTCGCGGCGGTCGCCGCGGGCGAGGCGCCCGGTCACCGCGAGGTGCGGCAGGCTGTAGTAGAAACTGGCCGCCGTCGCGGCCGGCCCTTTTCGGCTGAAGCCGCCCTCGCCGTTCAGCAGCGGAGGTTGCGTGACCGCGAGCGTGAGGTCCAGGGCGAAGTCCGCGGCCGTCACGAGGGCGCGGTAGCGATCCGCGACCCGCCGCAGCGACCAGTCCCCGACCCACACCGCGGTGTCGCCTTCGAGGGCCTCGGCGAGACCGAGCCCGGCGCGCCGGACGCGCTGGTCCTGCCAGAGCCGTCCGTGGCTCGGATCGCTCAGGGCCACGTGCGCGATCAGCAGCTGCCGCGGCGCGAACGTGCTCGGGTTGGCCTCGGCCACGCCGGGCCTGGTCCTGAAGAAGGTCACCTGGAATCCGAGCGGCGCGCCGTCCGGCGCCGACAGCCAGCCGGTCAAATACCACCACTCGGTGCGAAACTGCGGGTGACTGCCGTGGTCGGCGGGAAAGCTCAAAGGACGGCCCACGGCGACCGTCGCGAACGCCGGCGCCGGTGCGGCGGCGACGAGCGGGCCGGCGAGGGCCGGGCAGGCCGC
>JAJXZV010000232.1 GCA_021779875.1 Pseudomonadota bacterium | reverse complement strand
GCACCCGCACGGTGACCTCCCCGGGCGGCAGCTGCGCATCGTCCAACTGGCGCACGGTGGCGCTGTCGCCGCGCTCGGTCTGCTCGATCAGGATGGCCTTGAACATGGGGGTCTCGATCCGTGTGAGGGGAAATGATAGCGTGTCGCCGAGCGGTCACGAAATCAGGAGCCCAGGGATGAGATCCTCGATTTGGCGGCGTTGCGCGGCGCCGGCCTTGTGCGCCATGGTCGGCGCCTGCGGTGGTGGTGGTGGTGGTGGCGGTGGCGACGGCTGGGTGGCGGGCGTATTTCCACCGTCCTCGCGCTTCGCGGCGCAATGCCAGAACCCGCGCACGGGCTACGACCCGGTCACCGGCGCGCTCTACCCCGACGTGCAAGGCAGCACCCTCGACGAGAACGGCTGGCTGCGCTCCTGGACCCACGAGCTGTATCTCTGGTACCGCGAGGTGCCGGACCTCGACCCGGGAAAGTATGCCACGGCGGCTGCCTACTTCCCCTTGCTGAAGACCTCGGCGGTCACCTCCACCGGGCGGCCCAAGGACCGATTTCACTTCACCTACCCGACCGCGCAGTGGGAGCAGATGTCCCAGGCGGGGGTCGACGTCGGCTACGGCCTCACGTGGGACGTGGCGGTGAGTTCGCCGCCCCGGCAGGTGTACGCCGCCTTCGTCTGGTCGGGCGGGGCGGCCGCGGCGGCGAGCGTCGTCCGCGGCTCGCAGATCCTCGACATCGACGGCGTCGACATGATCAACGCCACCGACAGCGCGAGCCTCGCCACCTTGAACCGCGGCCTGTCGCCCATGGCCGCGGGCGAGACCCACACCTTCACCCTGCAGGACCCCGGCGCGAGCGCGCCCCGGACCGTGACGCTGCAGGCCGAGGCCGTGACCGAAGTCCCCGTGCCGATCGTCGCGACCCTCGCGACGGCCACCGGCACCGTCGGCTACGTGCTGTTCAACGATCACATCGCGACCGCCGAGCAGGAGCTGATCGACGCCATCACCCAGCTGCGCTCGGCCAACGTGACCGATCTCGTGCTCGACATCCGCTACAACGGCGGCGGCTATCTCGACATCGCGAGCGAGCTCGCCTACATGATCGCCGGCCCCGGGCCCACCGCCAATCAGCCGTTCGATCAGCAGACCTTCAACGACCAGTATCCGACCACCAACCCGATCACCGGTCAGCCGCTCACGCCGACGCCGTTTCACGCCACGTCCCTGGGATTCTCGAGCACGACCCCGGCCGGCACGAGCCTGCCCTATCTGGGCCTGCCCCGCGTGTTCGTGCTCACCGGATCCGGCACCTGCTCGGCGAGCGAGTCGATCATCAACGGCCTGAACGGCGTCAACGTCCAGGTCATCCAGATCGGCTCGACCACCTGCGGCAAGCCCTACGGCTTCTATCCGCAGGACAACTGCGGCACCACGTATTTCTCGATCGAGTTCCAGAGCAACAACGCCCGGGGCTTCGGCGATTACTCCGACGGCTTCTCGCCGCAGAACGCGGCCACGCCGACCAACGCGGTGCTGCCCGGCTGCTCGGTGGCGGACGATCTCGGCGCCGCGCTCGGCGATCCGGCGGAAGGCCGCCTGGCCGCGGCGCTCGGCTACCGGGCCGGGTCGATCTGCCCCACGCCGCCCACCGGCATGGCGCCGCCCGCGGACGCGAGCGTGCATCGCGAGTTCTGGCGCGAGAATCGAATCCGCCGCCGATGAGGCGCTAGCCGAGCGCGCCGCCCAGCAAGGTCATCATGCGGCCCCAGGCGCGCTCCGCCTGCTCGTGGTCATAGACGCGCGAGTCCGTGGGACACCACCCGTGCAGGGTGCCCGGGAAGACCTCGATGTCCGCCGGCAGGTGCGCCTCGGCGAACGACTCGCGCAGCACGTCCTTCGCCTGCGGCTGGCGCTGGTCGTCGTTGGCCGCGATCGCGACGAGCGCGTGCGCTTTCATCCTGGGTATCAGCAGGTGCGGGCTGTCGGGCTTGTCGGTCACGAGCCCGCCGCCGTGGAAGGTCGCGGCCGCGCCGATGCGCTCGGGCAGCGCCGCCGCGGTGCGAAACACGAAGGGGCCGCCCATGCAATACCCGGTGGTGCCGAGCTTTCGCTTCCGGTCCACGCGGGGTTGCGCATCCATGTACGCGACGAACGCCCGGGCGTCGGTGACCGCGGTCGTCGCATCGAGCGACCCGGCCAGCGCCATGAGCTTCTGGCGGGTCGACGGGTCGTCGAAGTCCGCGTGCTCCGGTGCCGTGGGCGCCCGCTGGGTGCGGTAGAAGGGATTGATCACCAGCACCGAGTAGCCCGATGCGGCCAGCCGGGTGGCCATCTCCTTGAACGCCGGCCGCAGACCGAAGATGTCCGGCCAAATCAGCACGCCCGGGTGCCTGCCCTTGCCTTGCGGGTGCACGAGGTAGGCATCGCAGCGCCCGTCGGGGGTCTCGATCTCCACGTCGGCGCCCTCGGTGCGTGCGGCGCCGGCGAAACCCGGCAGCGCGGCCGCCAGTCCCGCCCCCAGCGCCATGGCGCCGAATCGGCGCCGCGACAGATCGGGCGCGCGCCGCGCGAATTCCTCGAAGTCGTCCTGCTCACACATGGTGGTCTCCCGTTACTTGGCGGCGTCGGCGATCTTCCAAAGATACAGCGCCGCCGTCGTCCGGTACGGACTCCAGGGCGCCGACCCCTCGAGCAGCTGCCCGGGCGTGGGCATCTTCCGCTTGCGGTGGGCGATCATGAACCCTTTGCGGATGCCGTAGTCGCCGAGCGGCATCACGTCCGGGCGGGCCAGCGTGAAGATCAGCAGCATGTCGACGGTCCAGGGGCCGATGCCGTGGATCCGGGTCAGGCACTCGTGGATCGCGGTCTCCGGCATCCGGGCCATGGCGCGCGCGCCGGGGACCTCGCCCGCGAGGGCGCCCGCGGCGACCGCCTTCATCGACCGGGTCTTGCCGCCGGACAGGCCCGCGGCCCGAAGCCGCTGGTCGTCGGTTGCGAGCAGCTGCTCGGGCGTCGGCGTGCGGTTCCCGAACAGGGCGAGCACCCTCTTCCAGATCGTCTGCGCGGCGGTGCCGTGCAGCTGCTGGTACACGATCGATTCGAGCAGCGCGCGGTACGGATCGCGCGAGCGGCGCGCCGGCAGCGCGATGGGGCCGATGCGATCGATCCACGGCCTGAGCCGCGCATCCCGCTCGCGTAAGTGTTCGACGGCGCCCGGCTCCATGGGCGAAGTGTAGCGAATTCGCCGCGGCGTGCGCGCCGCGGTTCGGCCTGGGTCGTCACCCCCGGTTCGGCTACACTCGCGCCGACCATGCCGACCCCGCAGGCGTTGGCAATCGGCGTGGTCGCGGCTTCGGATGCGCATCGGCATGCGGCTGTACGACTTCCTGAGCTACGACCGCAGCCTGCCGGGGCACGCGATTTCATTTCAGAGCTCTATCAGGCTGAAAGCCGGTAGGCGCTGAATGAATATATTGGAAGTACGCTGCGGAAAGAACAGATACCTTGAAGAATTATCCCTATTTGGAACCACTGGATCCGTAGGGGCAAATAAATGAG
>JAJXZV010000240.1 GCA_021779875.1 Pseudomonadota bacterium | reverse complement strand
CGGCCGGGCACGAGCGGCGCCGCCCCGGACGTCCTCGCCGATCCCGCCGACCCCCCTTACGCCGCGACCCGGGCGGCGATGCAGGCGAGCTTTCGCGACCGCCTGAGCATGCTGCCGCCGTCGACCCGGCGGCGGGTGGAGGCGGACCTCGAACTGATACGCCGGGCGCATGCCGACCTCGGCCGCGCACTCGCGGAGAACCCGGCGAGTCCGGTGCTGCAACGGCTGTACGAGAGCACCTGGCACGACGAATTCGGCCTGTACGAGCGCGTCCTGAGCGCCACGCAGGCGAGCATCACGACCACCTGAACTCATAGGAGCCCCCATGCCCCGCCATCCCATCAATACCGTGCCGAGCGTCTGGCTGGCCGGCTGTGCGCTGCTCACGGCCCTCATACCCTGGTCGCCCGTGCACGCCGAGAAGCGCATCGAGGAGCGGCGTGCCGCGGATCCGCGCGGCACCGTCGAGGTGAGCGACGTCGCCGGCTCGATCGACATCCAAGGCTGGGATCGCCCGGAGGTGGAGGTCACGGGCACGACCGACGAAGGCGTCGACCGGGTCGAGGTCGGCACGACGGGCAGCCACACCACGGTGCGCGTGGTGCTCGCGCACGGCATCCGTCCGTACCACGGCGGCGAGGTGCAGCTCGTGGTGCACGTGCCCGCGCACAGTTCGGTGGCGGCCACCGTGGTGAGCGCCGCATTGACCGTGAGCGGCGTCCTGGGCGATGCCAAGCTGCAGACCGTCAGCGGTTCGGTCAGCGGCGAGGTCGGCGGCGACCTGCGCGTCAACGGCGTGAGCGGCCCGGTCCGCATGACCGCGCGTGCCGCCCGGCACACCGAAATCGGCACCGTCAGCGGTGACGTCGCCCTGACCGGCGACGGCGGCGAGCTGGAGATCACGACCATCAGCGGTGCGGCGCGGGTGGAGGCCGGCACGCTCTCGCGCGTGCGCCTCAAGACGGTGTCCGGTTCACTGTCCGCCCGGCTCGCCCTCACCGCCGACGGCCAGCTCGACGCCGAGTCGGTCAGCGGCACGATCGGCCTGGCCTTCCCCTCGCCGCCCGCGGCCGATTTCGACGTGCAGACGCTGAGCGGCGCGATCGCCTCGTGCTTCGGACCGAAGCCCGAGCGACGCGGCTACGGACCCGGCACGCGCCTCATCTTCAAGGAGGGCGCGGGACTCGCCCGGGTCCATGTCTCGACCCAGAGCGGGTCGATCGATCTGTGCGCCCGGCGGTGAGCGCGGCGGGGTCCGGATCCGACGGGGTCAGATCTCGATCTGCCGGGCGATCTCCACGACGTTCCTGGGCGGCAGGTTGAACCGGTCGACGGCCTTGACGGCGTTGCGATAGAGGAACGCGAACGCCGCGACGCGCCGGCGCCGCAGACGCCCGCTCGAGGCGGCCGGCACCACCAGGTCGCGCGAGGCGACGAACACCGCGTCATCGAGGTGCAGGTCCGCGGGAAGTCCCTGCACGCGGCGCAGCGCCTGCCGCAGATCCGGAATCTCGATGAAGCCGAAATGCGCGGTCAGCCGCCACCAGCCCGGCGCCACCTGCGTGATCACCGTGCATTCGGGCCCCGAGGCGCGCGGCGTCTCCTCGAAGACCACGCTGAGCGCGATGATGTGCCGCGGCAGCGCGCCCATGAAGCGGGCGTGGTCCATGATCAAACGCGGCACGCGCTGCGTGCTGCGGGTCAGGAACACGATCGTGCCGTCGACGCGCGGGATCCGGCCGTCGGCGACGGCGGCCAGAAAGGCATCCTCGCGCTCCGGCGCCGGGCCGAGCGTTGCGCGAACGGCGTCATTGCCCGTGCGCCAGACGATCATGATCGCGAACAGGATGACCGCGAAGGTCAACGGCAGCCAGCCGCCCTCGGCGATCTTCAGAAGATTGGCCGCGAAGAAGCCGAGATCCACGATGAACAGCAGCGCAGCCGCCGCGAGCGCCGCCGCGGCCGGCCAGCGCCAGACGCGCCGCATGGCCGTGTACAGCAGAATCGTGGTCAGCAGCATGGTGGTGGATACGGCGGTGCCGTAGGCGCCGGCGAGCCGGTCGGACGTGCCGAAACCGATGGTGATCGCCACGGTGGCCGCCATCAACATCCAGTTGACGATGGGCACGTAGATCTGCCCGTAGACGTGATCCGAGGTCTGGCGGATCACCACGCCCGGGAGCCAGCCGAGCTGCGCCGCCTGGCGGGTCATCGAGAACGAGCCGGTGATGATCGCCTGACTGGCGATGATGGTGGCGACGGTGGCGAGCACGACCAGTGGGTAGACCGACCAGAGAGGGGCGATTTGAAAGAACGGATTGCCGGTCACGGCACCCTTCTCGATCAAGTACGCGGTCTGCCCGGCATAGCTCAGGAACAGCGCGGGGAGCACGATCAGGTACCACGAGCGGCGGATGGGCCCCTTGCCGAAATGTCCCATGTCCGCGTAGAGCGCCTCGCCGCCGGTGATGCAGAGAAAAACGCCCCCGAGAACCAGGAAGTCACGCCGGCCCGAATGCGCCAGGAAGCGCAGCGCATACCGTGGATCGAATGCCGTGAGCACGACCGGGTGGCGCGCGATCGCGACGCCGCCCAGCAGGGCGATGACCAGGAACCAGGCCAGCATGATGGGGCCGAACGCGCGGCCGATCCTTTCGGTGCCGACACGTTGCACGGCGAACAGCGCCAGCAGGATGCAGACCGCCGCCGGCATGACGTAGGGCGTGAATCGCGTGCTCACGACGTTCACGCCCTCGAGCGCGCTCAGCACCGAGATGGCCGGCGTGATGGCGCCGTCGCCGTAGATCAGCGCGGCGCCGAGCAGCCCCATGCCCGTCAGGATCCTCGCACCCGGCGAGAAGCCGCGCGCCCCGATCAGCGACATGAGCGCCAGGATGCCGCCCTCGCCGCGATTGTCGGCGCGCATGACCAACAGGCAGTACTTCACCGAGATCGAGATGAGCAGGGTCCAGACGATCAGCGACAGGATGCCGAGCCCATTCTCCGGCGTGAAGCGCCCGCCGGCCGCCTGCACGACCGTCTGCAGCGTGTAGAGCGGGCTGGTGCCGAGGTCGCCGTACACGACCCCGAGCGCCGCCATCATCGCTCCGCGCGGGCCGCGCGCGTCCGCTGTTTCGGGAGTTGCAGAGAGGCTCATCCTGCATGCCAGCTTAACCCAGGCGGCGGCGCCCGCGGCAGAACGTTGCATCCCGCGCCGACATGATCTATACGAGGGTCGTGGTCACCATCATCGGCATCTCCGGCAGCCTGCGGCAGGGCTCCTACAACACGGCGTTGCTGCGCGCGGGCGCGGCCATGATGCCGCCGGACAGCCGGCTCGAGGTGCGGACGATCGGCGGAATCCCGCTCTACGACGCCGACGAGGAGGCCGAGCGGGGCATCCCCGCGGCGGTGACCGCGCTCAAGGAGGCGATCGCGGCGGCGGACGGGCTGCTGTTCGCCACGCCCGAGTACAACAACAGCATGCCGGGCGTCGCGAAGAACGCCGTCGATTGGCTCAGCCGGCCCCCGGCGGACGCGGCGCGCGTGTTCGCCGGCAAGCCCGTGGCCATCGCC
>JAJXZV010000157.1 GCA_021779875.1 Pseudomonadota bacterium | reverse complement strand
GCGAACGCCGCGCCGGCGAGCGCCGCGGCCCAGGCGATGAACAGGCATCGTGCAAACATGGTCTGGAACTCCCCGGTGTCCCCGAGGCGATTGTAGCCGTAAGCGCGGTAGTATTCGCGCATGACCGAGCCGTGCGTGATCAGCCTCGACCTCGACGACACCCTCTGGCCGGTGGCGCCGGCGATCGCCGACGCCGAGCGGCGGCTGCTCGACTGGCTGCAGGCGATGCACCCGCGCGCCGCGGCGGGCCACGACGTCGAATCGATGCGCGCGCTGCGTGCCGCCGCCGCCGAGCGGCTGCCCGAACGCGCCCACGATCTGACCTTCCTGCGCCGGCACGCGCTCGATGCGCAGTTCGGGGCCGCGGGCTATCCGCCGGGCCGGGAGCGCGCCGCCGCCGTGGACGCCGCCTTCGAGGTGTTCTACGCGGCGCGCAACCGCGTGCGTCTGTACGAGGACGTGCGCCCGGCGCTCGCGCGTCTGCGCACGCGACATCGGCTGTACGCGGTCAGCAACGGCAACGCGGATCTCGCGCGCTGCGGCGTCGCGGATCTGTTCGACGGCCACATCACGGCGCGCTCGGCCGGCGCCGCGAAGCCCGACGCGCGCATCTTCGCCGAACTGCTGCGCGCGGCGGGCGTGGCGCCCGGGTCGGTGCTGCACGTCGGCGACGATCCGCTCGCCGACGTGGTCGGCGCGCAGCGCGCGGGACTGCACGCGGTGTGGCTCAATCGCGATGAGCGCCGCTGGCCGGAGGAGTTCTCGCCGCCGCCGCGCACCGTCGTGACGCTCGAGCAGCTCGCCGAGCACCCGATCGGGGCGGCGCGGACCTAGCAGCCCAGGGGTGCGATTGCTGATTGCGGAAAACGCGAAATGCGTCGGGTTTTACCGCGGGATTCCGCGCGTGCGCGCTTCACTTCGCCGCTCGAACGTCGATAGGATGTCCATGAGCACGAAGGAGGACGCCACCCATGCCGGACGTGTCTGCGGGTTCCTTGGTCGCGGTCGGTTCCTTGAAGGAATTCTTCCGTGATGCCTTCCACGCGGCGAGCGAGCGCCAGCGGCTCGAGATCGACGAGCAGTCCGAGGCCTACGTCGTCAATCTGCTCACCATGTTCGCGCGCGCCGAGGCGCTGTACGAGCCGACTCCCGAGGGCCTGCGGATCAAGCCGCTCGCGCACATGCTCGCCGAGGCGGTCGATGCGCCGAGCGCCCAGGCGCGCCAGCGGGCGCTGCAGCGGCTCGGCGACGTGTCGCTGTTCGTCGCCGGCTTCTTCGCGCGCAGCTTCGCCCGCAAGCTGATCGACGTCGACTATCACATCGCGATGGGCGGCGGCGCCTACGGCGCGCTCGCCGACACGCTCGGCCGGACGTTCTCCGGCCGCTGCGTGGCGGCGGTGTATGCGGAGCTCGCGCGCAAGTTCCAGCGCCTGGTCGATGCGCTCAACGAGGTGAGCGAGATGTCCTATCGGCACACCGACGCGGACGTGCTGCGCCTGTACGAGATCTGGATGAAGACCGGCAGCCGGCGAGCGCACGAACTGCTCGGCCGGCTCGGGGTGCGGCCGATCATGCCCGCCGGCGCGGACCGCCCGCACTAGCGCCGCCATGGTCCTGCGCGGCCTGCAGCGACTGCTCGGACGGCTCTACGACGTCGAGTTCGCCTACGACGTGTACGACTTCCTGGTGACCGATCGGCGCTCGCTCGCGGCGGTCGCGCCGGTGAACGACGATCGGGCCCTCGACGAGGCGCTGCTGCTCGCCGAGACCGGGGAGGGCGCCGGCGTGGCGCTGTACATCGAAGCCGACGTGCTGGCGCGGCTCGAACGGGCCGATCCGCTCGGACTGCTCGATGAGCGCAATCTGGCCGATTACTGCACGGCGCTCGAGGGGTTGAGCCACTTCCTGTACTCGACCTGGCGCCTCGACCGGGATGCACCGGTGTCGCTGCTCGAGCTCGAGACCCAGGCCGAGGTCGACAAGTACGCGGCGACGGTCTTCCTGCTCGGCACGCAGTGCGGCGGCGGCTACCCACGGCAGGTGCACGCGCGGCTGTTCGAGCGGGTGCGGTTCGATGCGCGCCTGTCGCCGGACCAGCGGGAGCGCTACCAGACCGCGCACCACTGCGCCGCGCGCTATTGCCGGCGGCTCGAGCGGCGCTTCGTCTCGCGCGCGGGCACGCGCGTCGAGGCCATGGTGCGCGAGCTGCGCAGTTTCTACCGGCTGGGAAGCACGGCCAAGCTGCGGCACGCGCTCGCCTGAGGCTACTCGTCCTTCTTGTTCGCGTCCGCCTGCCGGCGCAGCGCCAGCCACTCGCCGAGCTTGCGCAGATCGGTCTTCTTGCGCGCCTGCGCCGCCTTGCCGATGCGGCCGCTGTCGTAAGGGTCGTAGCCCTTCTTGGCGGCCAGGGGATTGGCGGGCGCCACCGGGCTCGGCGCCGGGCCGTCGTCGGCGATCGACAAGGCCGGATGCTCGAGCCTCTGCAGGCGGTCCGAGGAGATGTCGCGGCCGAAGGCGCCGGTCGCGGTCGCCCACTCCCAAATCGCGTTGCCGCGATCATCGAAGCGGACCCGGCCCGAGCCCTTGGCGCGCGGCTCCGGCGGCTTGGCCTCGGGCGCGGCGCCCGCGGCCGGCTTCTGGATTTTCTCTCGATTCACCATGGTCTTACACAACAATCGGCCGCAGCATGTCAATCTTTAGAGCGCCAAAGTCCGCACTCCGTCACGCCTCTGCCGCGTGCTCGGCGCGCAGCAGCGCGAGCGCCGTCTTGCCGTCGTTCCAGATGCCGCGGCGCACGAGATCGAGCGCCTCGCCGAGCGGCAGCCACTTGAGCTCGAGTTCCTCATCGACGTCCGGCGTCGCGGCGCCGACCTCGAGATCGCGCGCCAGGTAGAGGTGGATGATCTCGCTGAAGATGCCGGGGGCCGGCACGTACAGCCCGAGCGAGGACCAGCGGCGCGCGCTCACCCCGGTCTCCTCGGCGAGCTCGCGGACCGCGCACGCCTCGGGAGCCTCGCCGCGGTCGAGCTTGCCCGCGGGGATCTCCCAAAGGAAATCGCGCAGCGCGTGCCGGTACTGGCGCACCACGCAGACCCGGTCGGCCGCGTCGAGCGCCACCACCGCGGCCGCTCCGGGATGACGGATGAAATCGATGTCGTGCTCGCGGCCGTTCGCATACCGCAGGCGTTCGGTGGACACTTCGATGACGCGGCCGCGGTGCTCGAGCACGCTGCCGATCAGAGCAGGCTTCAACATGGGGACCCTTCACATGAACGATGGTTCGACCCTCGTGATCATCCTCGGGAGTCCCGCGAGCGGCAAGACGACGCTCGCGCGGCGCCTGGCCGCGGACTTGGGCGCCGCCTGCCTGTGCAAGGACGACCTCAAGGAGGCGCTGTTCGAGCAGCTCGGCGCGGGCGACCGGGATTGGTCCCGGCGCCTGAGCGAGGCGAGCTTCGCGGCCCTGGCGCGGCTGGCCGAGACCCAGCTGGCCGTCGGCACGAGCTGCATCGTCGATGCCAACCTGCGGCCGGCGCACGGAGCCGTCTGGGCCGGCGTGGCCGCGGTGCGCGGGACGGCCGCCGCGCAGGTGTGGTGCCGCTGCGAGCC
>JAJXZV010000101.1 GCA_021779875.1 Pseudomonadota bacterium | reverse complement strand
TCCCCGATCAGGGCGTAGCGCCCGAAGCTCTGGCGCAGCTCCGGGTCGCGGGTCAGGCGCTTCAACAACAATTCGGTTTCCGAATCCGGCAGCTCGCCGTCCAGGAAAGCCGAGACCTGCTCACGTATGGGGTCGCTCATGTGTCCTCTGGTCGGCCCAACCCGCCGTCAAATATGGGGCGCAGTTTCTTATCGATCGCTTCGCGCGCCCGGAAAATGCGCGAACGCACCGTGCCCACGGGGCAGTCCATGGCTTGGGCAATGTCCTCGTAACTCAGACCTTCGAGCTCCCGCAGCACGATGGCGGTGCGCAGATCCTCGGGCAGGTGCTCGATCGCTCGATTCACCGTCTCGCGGATCTCGTCGGTGAGCAGCAGCCCCTCCGGCGTCTCGGATTCGGCGAGCCGCGCCTGCATCTCGAACTGCTCCGGATCCTGCAGGTCCAGGTCGTAGTCCATGGGACGGCGCTTGGCGGCCACGAGGGCGTTCTTCGCGGTGTTGATGGCGATGCGGTAGAGCCAGGTGTAGAAGGCGCTGTCGCCGCGAAAGGAGCCCAGGGCCCGGAAGGCCTTGATGAAGGCCTCCTGGGCGATGTCCTCCGCCTCGGTTGCATCGTGGACGTATCGCATGATCAGTTTGAGCACCTTGTGCTGGTAGCGCAACACCAACAGATCGAACGCCGAGCGCTCGCCGCGCTGTACGCGCTCCACCAGCTTGAGATCACTCTCCTCGACGCTCATTCGTGATCCCAGCCGGCGGGCTCGTCAGCCAGCCTGTCGCAATAGACAGACGCGGATGCGAAAAGTTCGGCGGATCGGCCACCGCCGGTCATCTGAAACGTGAAGTCGCGCACGCGGCGGATTCTAGCAGCCGGGCGCCCGCGGCATCGGCGCTTCCGCGCCGCACGGGGCGGTGATGCGCTCGATCAGCGCCGCCATGGCGGCGGTCGGCGGCGGCCGGCGCCCGAGGCACAGCGCGTAGATCTCGGAGTCCTCGGCTTCCAGCAGCCGGCGGAACGCCGCCTGCTGCTGCGGCGGGGCGGTCCGGAACTCCCGCTCGACGTAGCGCTCGAGCAGGACGTCCAGCTCCTTCATCCCGCGGCGGCAGCGCCAGCGCAGCCGGCCCAATTCGGCGGCGTCCACGGGCGGCGCGCCGTCAATGCCTGCGGTGCGCCAGCATCTGCTTGAGCTCGCCGATGGCCTTGGCGGGATTGAGGTCCTTCGGACAGGCCTCGGTGCAGTTCATGATGGTGTGGCAGCGGTACAGGCGGAACGGGTCCTCGAGCTGGTCGAGCCGCTCGCCGGCGGCCTCGTCCCGGCTGTCGACGATCCAGCGATAGGCGGCCAGGAGCGCCGCCGGCCCGAGGTACCGATCGCTGTTCCACCAGTAGCTCGGGCAGCTGGTCGAACAGCAGGCGCACAGGATGCAGGCCGACGGCCGGTCCACCATCTCCTGATCGTCCTTCGACTGCAGCCGCTCGCCATCCGGCGGCGCCGGCGAGCGGGTCTGCAGCCACGGCTTGACCGAGGCGTACTGGGCGTAGAAATCGGTCAGATCGGGGACCAGATCCTTGATCACCGGCAGGTGCGGCAACGGATGGATGCGCACCTCCTGCTTGACGTCGGCGATGGCCGTGACGCAGGCCAGCCCGTTCTTGCCGTCGATGTTCATGGCGCAGGAGCCGCAGATGCCCTCGCGGCACGAGCGGCGGAAGGTCAGCGTCGGATCGATCTCGTTCTTGATCTTGATCAGCGCGTCGAGGACCATGGGCCCGCAGGCGTCCATGTCCACCTCGTAGGTGTCCATGCGGGGATTCTCGCCGGACTCCGGATCGAACCGATAGATCCGGAAGACGCGCACGTTGCCGGCGCCCGCGGGCGCCTCGAAGCGCCGCCCTTCCTTGCGGATCCGGGAATTCGCCGGCAGTCTGAACTTCGCCATCGCTCTCGCTCCTAGTAGGTCCGCGCCTTCGGCGGGATGGACTCCACGTCGTCGGTCAAGGTGTCGAGGTGCACCGGACGGTACTCGAAGGTGCTGCGGCCGCGTCCGTCCACCCAGCACAGGGTGTGCTTCATCCAGTTCTGGTCGTCCCGATTCGGGTGATCCTCGCGCGCCTGGGCGCCGCGGCTCTCCTTGCGGTTCTCCGCCGAGTGCATGGTGGCCACGGCCTGTCCGAGCAGGTTGTCGAGCTCGAGGGTCTCGATGAGATCGGTGTTCCACACCAGCGAGCGGTCGCTCACCTGCACCTCGGCGAAGGAGTCGACCACCGCGGCCAGCCGGCGCATGCCCTCGCGCAAGGTCTCGCCGGTGCGAAAGACCGCCGCGTCGGTCTGCATGATCCGCTGCATGTTCAGCCGGATGTCCGCCGTGCGCAGCGGCCCCTTGGCGTGACGCAGCCTGTCGAGCCGCGCGAGCGCGGGCTCCGCCGCGTCGGCGCGCAGGGCGCGGTGCGCGGCGCCGGCCAGGCCCTCGGCGGCGCAGTGGCGCGCCGCCTCGCGCCCGAACACCACGAGGTCGAGCAGCGAATTCGATCCCAGGCGGTTGGCGCCGTGCACCGACACGCACGCCGCCTCGCCCACCGCCATCAGCCCCGGAACGACCACCTCCGCGCCGTCGCGGCGCGTGACCGCCTCGCCGTGCACGTTGCAGGGGATGCCGCCCATGTTGTAGTGCACGGTGGGCAGCACGGGGATCGGATCGCGGGTCACGTCGACGTTGGCGAAGATCCGCGCGGTCTCGGCGATGCCCGGCAGGCGCTCCTTGATCACGTCGGGCCCGAGGTGCTCGAGATGCAGGTGGATGTGGTCCTTGTGCCGGCCGACGCCGCGCCCCTCGCGGATCTCCACGGTCATCGCGCGGCTCACCACGTCGCGCGAGGCGAGGTCCTTGGCGTTCGGCGCGTAGCGCTCCATGAAGCGCTCGCCCGCGGCGTTGGTCAGATAGCCGCCCTCGCCGCGCGAGCCCTCGGTGATCAGGCAACCCGCGCCGTAGATTCCGGTGGGATGGAACTGGACGAATTCCATGTCCTGCAGCGGCAGACCCGCGCGCAGCACCATGCCGCCGCCGTCGCCGGTGCAGGTGTGCGCCGAGGTGCAGGAGAACCAGGCGCGGCCATAGCCGCCCGTGGCGAGGATCACGCGGTGGGCGCGGAAGCGGTGCAGGCTGCCGGTGGCCATGTCGAGCGCGACCACGCCGCGGCACTCCCCGTCCTGCATGATGAGGTCGAGGGCGAAATACTCGATGAAGAAGTTCGCCTCGTGCTTGAGCGACTGCTGATACAGCGTGTGCAGCATCGCGTGCCCGGTGCGGTCGGCCGCGGCGCAGGTGCGCTGCGCGATGCCCTTGCCGAAGTGCGTGGTCATGCCGCCGAAGGGCCGCTGATAGATCCTGCCGTCCTCGGTGCGCGAGAACGGCACGCCGTAGTGCTCCAGCTCGATGACCGCGGCCGGCGCCTCCTTGCACATGAACTCGATCGCGTCCTGGTCGCCGAGCCAGTCGGATCCCTTGACGGTGTCGTACATGTGCCATCGCCAATCGTCGGCGCCCATGTTGCCGAGGGCCGCGGAGATGCCGCCCTGGGCGGCCACCGTGTGGCTGCGCGTCGGGAACACC
>JAJXZV010000364.1 GCA_021779875.1 Pseudomonadota bacterium | reverse complement strand
CACCGCGAGGCGCACCGAGCTCGACAGGCCGCGCGCGGTGTGCGGATTCGCCACAGCGCGCGCCGCCGTGCGGCGCAGTTCTTCGCGATAGCGGCCGCGGCGCGGCGGCACGATCACCTCGACCCCCGCCGCACCGAGCGACAACGCCAGGGTCGCGGCCCGGCGCAGCAGCGACACGCCGCGCAGGCGGGCGAGCGCCTTCGGGCGGCCGAAACGGGAGGAGGCTCCGCCGGCGAGGATCACGATGAGGAGGCGCGGACCCGGAGCGCGGTTCATTGTTATCATGTTCGCATGAAAAAGGACCACAGCCTGCAGCGGCGGCCGCTGTTCGCGCCGATCTGGCTGCCGGCGCTCGCCGCGTTGGTCCTGTTGTCCGTGGGCGCGTGGCTGTGGCGCACCGCCGATTCGACCACCGTGGTGGTGCTGCGACCGGCCGAGAGCCAGTCGGGCGCCGCCCGCTTGGCCGCGGCCTTCGGCGACCCGGCCGCGCCGGGTCGCATCGACGCCCTGTATCGGTCGAGTTCGGCCGGGGCGCGGCAGACCGCGGCGCCGCTGGCCGCGCGCCTCGGGCTGCAGCCCATCGAGGCCGCCGCTGCGGATTCGCGGGCGCTCGCGCGGCGCTTGTTGCGGGAAAATCATGGACGGCGGGCGCTGGTGGTCGCGGACCCCGAGATCATGGGTCGGCTGGCCGCGGCGCTGGCCGGCCGCGGGGACCTGCCGGCGGTGGCCGCGGACGACTACGATATCGTGTACGTGGTCACGGTGCCCGACGTCGGCCGCGGCACCGTGTTGCGCCTGCGGTATTGACCCTTTGGCATCGGCATTCTTTGCTGTTAATATGCCCGCCCTTTTCGGGGGAGTAGCTCAGCTGGGAGAGCGTCGCGTTCGCAATGCGAAGGTCGAGGGTTCGATCCCCTTCTCCTCCACCAATCCCACCCGGAGGCCGGCGTCGAGCGAGGCCGGCCTCCTCGCCGCCCCGGTAGCTCAGTGGATAGAGCGAGTGCCTCCTAAGCGCTAGGTCGCAGGTTCGATTCCTGCTCGGGGCACTTCTCGAGCCCGGTCCGGGGGATTTGCGGTGACTCGGTCAGCACATCTCGGCGAGATCATCGGCGGGCTATACCACCGCGAATCCCGGCGCGTGCTGGCCACGTTGATCCGCCTGCTCGGCGACTTCGATCTCGCGGAGGATGCCTTGCACGAGGCGTTCCGGGCAGCCATGGAGCAGTGGCCGAAGGAAGGGATTCCGGCGAATGCGCGGGCCTGGCTCGTATCGACCGGTCGATTCAAGGCGATCGACCGGATCCGCCGCCAGGCGAGACTCGATACGCCGCTGGAGGCGATCGAGGAGCCGGGGTCGCTGGCTGGCGATCCCGCTCGGCAGGAGGAAGAGTCCATCCAGGACGATCGGCTGCGGCTGATCTTCACCTGCTGCCATCCGGCCTTGTCGCCCGAGGCGCGGACGGCCATGACCCTGCGCGAGGTCTGCGGCCTGACCACGGAAGAAATCGCCCGAGCCTACCTCATGACGCCGGCATCGCTGGCCCAGCGGATCGTCCGCGCGAAATCCAAGATCAGGGAAGCGAAGATCCCCTATGAGGTTCCGGGGCCGCGCGAGCTCCCGGAGCGGTTGCACGCCGTTCTGCAGGTCGTCTACCTCGTGTTCAATGAAGGCTACTCGGCATCGTCGGGCGAATCGGTGACGCGTGTGGATCTATCCGACGAGGCGATACGGTTGGGGCGCCTGTTGGCGGATTTGCTGCCCACCGCGGAGGTGCAGGGGCTCCTGGCGCTCATGCTGCTGCACGAGTCCCGGCGCATGGCCCGCACGGATCCACACGGCGACGTGATCTTGCTGGAGGATCAGGATCGCAGCCGGTGGCATCCGGATCTGATCGGCGAAGGGCTTGCTCGAGTCGAGGCGGCGCTGCGCTCGGGCCAGTCCGGGCCGTACACGCTGCAAGCGGCCATCGCGGCCGTGCACGCCGAAGCCAAGACCGCGGAACAGACGGACTGGCCGCAAATCGTCGCGCTGTACGATCGTCTGCTGGATCTGGAGCCGTCGCCGGTCATCCGTCTGAATCGGGCCGTGGCCGTGGCGATGCGCGACGGCCCGGCCGCCGGGTTGGCGCTGATCGACCGTCTCGGCGGGGAGGACGATTTGTCCGGGTATTTTTGGTTCTTCGCCGCGAAGGCGGATTTATACCGGCGGCTGGGTGAGGCCGAGGCGGCGGATGCCGCGTACCAACGGGCGCTGGAGCTCACCCGGTTGGAGCCGGAGCGGCGTTACCTGCAGAAGCGGCGAAACGCGCTTCGCGAAAAATAAACGCCGGTGTGGTCGAAAGCCGCGGCGCCCATTCGACCAGGGGTGCCGAACCCATGATTCGATAGAGGAGGTATCTCATGAAATTCATGATGTTGATGATCCCAGCGGTCTACCAGGGCGCGGACAAGCCCGGGCCCGGCTTCGTGCCCGACCCGAGCAAGGTCGAGCGCATGGGGCGATTCAACGACGAGCTGGCCAGGAGCCTCAAGCTGCTGGATCTCAACGGCCTGCACCCGCAGTCCACCGGGGCGCGGGTGTCCTTCGCCAACGGCAGGCCGACCATCACCGATGGCCCGTTCGTCGAGGCCAAGGAGGTCCTGGGCGGGTTCTGGCTGGTGGAGGCCGATTCGAAGGAGGAGGTCGTGAAGTGGGCCGCGAAGTGCCCGGCCGAGGACGGCGACACCATCGAGATCCGCCAAGTGTTCGGGCCCGAAGACTTCAAGCCCGCGAAGTAGAGGAGCGAGGCCATGAAATACATCTGCCTGGGTTACATCGAGGACAAGTACTTCGGCCAGCTGACCGAGAAGGAGCAGCGCGACTTCATGGATGCCTGCTTCGTCTACGACGAGGAGCTTCAGAGGAGCGGCCACTGGATCGGCGGCGAGGCGCTGCAACCGGTCGCCACGGCCACCACGGTGAGGTTCCGCGACGGCAAGCCGCAGATCACCGACGGACCGTTCGCCGAGACCAAGGAGTTCCTCGGGGGCATCATGATCCTGGAGGCTGCCGACCTGAACGAGGCCATTGCGCTCATGTCGAACCACCCCAGCCTCAAGATGGGCGGCACGTTCGAGATCCGGCCCAGCGCCGATTTGTCCGCGCTGGTGGCGGATAGTCAGCGCCGCCGCGCCGCCGATCGCCACCGCGCCGCCGATCGGCGCCCGCTCAGCTCCGGGGCACCGCCCGCCGCGCCGCGACGCAGGTGATGAAGGCCGCGTAGCTCCAGGCGAGCTTCTTGGCCGAGGTCTGGGCGCCGGTGCGCTGATCGAATTGCTCCGACAGATCGCCGGTCTGCGGCGTGTAGGCCCGCACCGTCTCGAGGAAGCCGTCGCCGCGCGCCTCGAGCGCCCGGTCGCCGCCGGCCGCGTCGGCGCCCGCGCCGGCGGCGCGGTAGCAAAACTCCGCGGCCGCCAGCGTCGAAAAATAATAGGCGCCCCCCGAAAAATAGCGGTCGCCGGGGTAGCGGCCCATCGCGGGTTCGCGGCCCGCGGGGCGGTCGCGATTGATCGGATACCGGTCCGCGAAATGGCCGGCCAGGGCATCGAGCGTGGCCCGCATCCCGGGATCGCACACCCCGTG
>JAJXZV010000156.1 GCA_021779875.1 Pseudomonadota bacterium | reverse complement strand
GGCGGCGGCGCCCGTTCCCCTGACCCCGGCCGATGCTCCGTCGATGCGGACCTACGATCCGTGGGAGCGGCTCAACCGGTTCACCTATCGATTCAACGCCCGCTTCGACCGGGCGCTGTTCCTGCCGGCGGCGAACCTGTATCGCCGGCTGCCGCGCCCGCTGCAGGCCGGCGCGCACAATTTCTTCGCGAATCTCGCGGAGATCGACGACGTGGTCGACTACACCTTGCAGGGCCGGCTCGGCCGCGGGGTGCGCAGCCTCGGGCGGCTGGCCATCAACTCGACCGTCGGCGTGGCCGGGCTGATCGACGTCGCCGGCAAGTGGCGGCTGCCGGCGGCGCCCACGACCTTCTCGGCGACGCTCGCCACCTGGGGGATGCATCCCGGGGCATATCTCGTGCTGCAGCTCGTCGGGCCGTCGACCGTGCGCGACGGCCTGGGATTGGCCGCCGACTACGCCGTGCTGTACGGCATCGATCCCATCGACCTGTACCGCGGCCCCGCATCCTGGCCCCTGGGGCTGACCAACGCGGTCGATCAGCGTGCCAACGTCGCGTTCCGGTACTACTCGACCGGCTCGCCGTTCGAGTACGAGCTGGTGCGCTTCCTGTACGTGCGCAAGCGGTTGATCGAGGATGCGGGCCTGCATCCGACCGAGCGGCCGGTGCGGCCCGCGCCGAATCTGCCCGCCGGCGAATGAGCGGGTATGATGAGCGCCCTGTGAAAACCTGGCTCGAGGGCACCACACCGCCCCAACGTCGCACCCTGATCGCCGCCTGCGCGGGCTACGGCCTCGACGGCTTCGACTACATGGGCTACACCTTCGTGATCCCGACGCTGCTCGCCCTCTGGGGCCTGACCAAGGCCGATGCCGGTGACATCGCCTCCGCGGCGTTGCTGACCTCGGCGGCCGGCGGCTGGGGCGCGGGCATCCTCGCCGACCGCTACGGCCGGGTACCCATCCTGCAGCTCACGGTGGCGTGGTTCGCGCTGTTCACCTTCCTGAGCGGCTGTACGCGCTCGTACGGCGAATTGCTCGCCATGCGCGCGCTGCAGGGCTTCGGATTCGGCGGCGAATGGGCGGTGGGCTCGGTGCTGGTCGCGGAGACCATCGAGGCCCGCCACCGGGGCCGGGCGAGCGGCCTCGTGCAGAGCAGTTGGGCGATCGGCTGGGCGGCGGCCGCCGCGTCCTACTGGGCGGTGTACGCGCTGGTCGCACCCGAGGTCGGCTGGCGGGTGCTGTTCTGGTTGGGGATCCTGCCGGCGCTACTGGTGGTGTACGTGCGGCGGCGGGTCGGCGAGTCGCCGGTGTTCGTCGCCCTGCGCTCCGGTGCGCCGCGCGGCCACTTTCTCGACATCTTCCGCCCGGCGCTGCTGCGCACGACGCTGCTCGCGAGCCTGCTGTGCGCGGGAATGATGGGCGCCTATTACTCGGTGACCACCTGGCTGCCCACCTACCTGAAGACCGTGCGGCACCTCTCGGTGCTCGGGACCTCGGGATACCTCCTGGTGCTGATCGCCGGCTCCTTCACGGGCTACCTGTGCGCGGCGTGGGCCGCCGACGCGCTCGGCCGGCGCCGCTCCTTCGCGCTGTTCGCGGCCTGCGGCATCGCGCTGGTGCTGCTCTACGTGCGCATCGAGGTCACCGATGCGCGCATGCTGCTGCTCGGCTTCCCGCTCGGCTTCTTCCTCTCCGGGATATTCTCCGGCAGCGGCGCCTATCTCGCCGAACTGTATCCGAGCGAGGTGCGCGGCTCGGGGCAGGGGTTCTGCTACAACGCGGGCCGCGCCGTCAGCGCCCTGTGTCCGGCCTTGATCGGCCGATGGAGCGTGCATGCCGATCTCGGCGCCTGCATCGGCGCCGTGACCGCCGCGGCGTACGGCCTCGTGATCCTCGCCGCCTGGGCGCTGCCCGAGACCCGCGGCCGCGAACTCGGCGCCGCGCCGGCGGTGGGTTGAATGCCGCAGGCGCAGGCGGCGCGCTGGCAGTTCTGGATCGATCGCGGCGGCACCTTCACCGACGTGGTCGCGAAGCGGCCCGACGGGGCCCTGGCCCACATGAAGCTGCTGTCGGAGTGCCCCGGGCGGTACGCCGACGCCGCGCTCGAGGGCATCCGGCGATTCCTCGGCGCGAGGCCCGATGAGCCGATCACGCCGCGCGACGTCGCCTGCGTGAAGATGGGCACCACCGTGGCGACCAACGCCCTGCTCGAGCGCAAGGGCGAGCCCACGGTTCTGGTGACCACCCGGGGATTTCGCGACGGTCTGCGCATCGCGACCCAGGCGCGGCCGCGCCTGTTCGATCGGCGCATCCGCCTGCCGGAGCTGCTCTACGAGCGCGTGCTCGAAGCCGACGAGCGCCTCGATGCGCAGGGCGGGGTGGTCGTGCCGCTGGACGCGGCGGCGCTGGCGCGCGATCTCGCGGCGGCCTTCGACGCGGGCCTGCGTGCCTGCGCCATCGTCTTCATGCACGCGTACCGGCAGCCGGCGCACGAGCTCCAGGCCGAGGCGCTCGCCCGGGCCGCGGGGTTCACCCAGGTCTCGGTCTCGCACCGGGTGAGCGCGCTCGTGAAATTCGTGCCGCGGGGCGACACGACGCTGATCGACGCCTATCTCTCGCCCATCCTGGCGCGCTACGTCGAGCGGCTGTCCGCGCACATGCCGGGCGTGCGCCTGCTGTTCATGCAGAGCTCCGGCGGCTTGACCGAGGCGCGGCGGTTCCACGGCAAGGACTCCATTCTCTCGGGTCCCGCCGGCGGCATCATCGGCATGGTGCGCACCGCCCAGGCCGCCGGCCATGAGCGTCTCATCGGCTTCGACATGGGCGGAACCTCGACCGACGTCAGCCACTACGCCGGCGAGTTCGAGCGCGTGTTCGACTCCGAGATCGCCGGCGTGCGCGTGCGTGCGCCCATGATGAGCATCCACACCATCGCGGCCGGGGGCGGCTCGATCGTGCGGTTCGACGGCGCGCGGCTGCGCGTGGGTCCCGAGTCGGCCGGCGCGGATCCGGGGCCTGCGAGCTACCGGCGCGGCGGACCGCTCACCGTCACAGACGCCAACGTGCTGCTCGGGCGGCTGCGCCCGGAGTACTTCCCGGCCGTGTTCGGGCCCGCGGGCGACCAGCCGCTCGACGTCGCCGCCGTGCGGCGCGGTTTCCAGTCCCTGGCCGCGCGGATGCAGCCGGCCGCGGGCATCGCGACCGACGCCGAGCGCGCCGCGGCCGGCGCGATCGAGATCGCGGTGGGCGCCATGGCGAACGCGGTGAAACGCATCTCGGTCGCGCGCGGTCACGACGTGACCTCGTACACCCTGCAGTGCTTCGGCGGGGCCGGCGGCCAGCACGCCTGCCTGGTGGCCGACGCGCTCGGTATGACGCGCATCTATTGCCATCCGCTCGCGGGGGTCATGAGCGCCTACGGCATGGGTCTCGCCGACCGGACCGCCATGCGCGAGGCGACGATCGAGTGCGCCCTGGATGCCGCGGGCGTGCGGCCGGCCGACGTCGATTTCATCGCCTTCGGCACCACCACACCCGACATGGTCTTCCCCAATTGCGGCGCGCTGCTGCAGGCGCGGCTCGGCTGCCGCGGCGCGCCGGCCTTCAGCGTGGAGACCGCCTGCAG
>JAJXZV010000323.1 GCA_021779875.1 Pseudomonadota bacterium | reverse complement strand
GATCGCCTCGACCACGGCCGGGTCGCGGCGCGGCGGGCTGTACTGCGCCAGGGTCTGCTTCCAGATCGCGGTCGCACGCTGGGTCGCGGTCTTCGCACCGTCCTCCGCCCAGGCGCCGTAGTTGCGCCAGTCGGACACCAGCGGCGCATAGAAGGCGCTGCGATAGCGCTCCATGGTGTGCGCACAACCGAAGAAGTGCCCCCCGGGGCCCACCTCGGCCACCGCCTCGAGCGCGAGATCCGCCGCCGAGGCGCCCACCGGCTGGAACACCTCGGCGAACATCTGCAGCGCCTCGATGTCCAGGATGAACTTCTCGTACGAGGTGGTCAGGCCGCTTTCCAGCCAGCCGGCCGCGTGCAGGATGAAATTGCAGCCGCCGAGCAGCGCGCCCCACAGGCTCATCTGCGACTCGTACGCGGCCTGCGCATCGGGCGTGTTCGACGCCGTCGCGTTCGAGGAGCGCCACGGCAGCCCGAGGAAGCGCGCCATCTGGCCGGCGCCGAACGCCGCCTTGACGTACTCCGGGGTGCCGAAGGCCGGCGAACCGGACTTCATGTCCACGTTCGAGGTGAAGCTGCCGTACATCACCGGTGCGCCCGGCCGCGCGATCTGCGCGAGCACGAGGCCGGCCAGCGCCTCGGCGTGCGCGAGCGTCAGGGCGCCGGCGATGGTCACCGGGGCCATGGCCCCGGCGAGCGTGAACGGCGTGATGATGAGCAGCTGGCCGGCGCGCGCGAATTGCACGATCCCGTCCGCCATAGGCACGTCGAGCTGCAGCGGCGAATTGGTGTTGATCACCGAGTAGGTGTACGGCCGGGCGCGAAACTCCTCCGGCGGCAGGCCGTGCGCCAGGCGGATCAGCTCGAGCACGTCGCTCACCTGCGCCTGGCCGCGCGAGAACACGAACGGGATCTTGTCGCTGTGGAGCAGCTGCGCCTGCATCATCTTCAGGTGCCGGAAGGCGGGCGGCACGTCCTGCGGTTCGGCGGTGCCGCCCAGGATGTGGATCACCTCGAAGCTCTGGCACAGCTTGACCATGTTGGTGAAGTCGGCGAGCGTGCCGGGGCGCCGGCCGCGCTCGGCGTCCATGATGTTCGGCGGCCCGGAGGTCGGGGCGAAGCCGACGTGCTCGCCCGACACCGGCACGTGCCGCCCCGGGTCCACCGAGTGCAGCGTGATCTCGCGCGGCGCCTTGGCGAGCGCGTCCGCGACCAGGCCGCGGTCGAGCCGCACCATCTGCGCCGCCTCGTCGAGCGTCGCGCCCGCCGCGCGGTAGATCCGCCGGGCGTCCGCCGACAGCACCTTCATGCCCTGGGTTTCCAGGATGGTCAGCGCCGCCTCGTGCATGGCCGCGACCTGGTCGTCCGAGAACACCTTGAGCGGCTGGAACGGGTTTCGCAGCCCGCGGTAGGCGCGCGTTCGATCGGGCGCGGCGTGCGCATTCTCGGCGGCGGCGGGCCGGCGCCGGCCGCGCCGGCCGGCCTGATCGTCACGGGTGTTCATGGCGGCCTCGTTGCTCTCCGTCCGGCATAGCCTGAGCCACCCGCCGCCGGCCCGCCATGCCGTTTTTGGATTCCGCGATCCAATTTCCCGCGGGGCGGGCTAATGGGCATGCGCCGGCTCCAGCCCCTTCGAGTAGATCACCGTGCCGTCGAGCTCGACGATCACCGCGTCGATGTCCTCGATCCGGTTGTAGATCCGCATCGCCTTCTCGGGCCCGAGGACGAAGGCCGTCTTCGACAGCCCGTCGGTGCGCATGGCGTAGGGTCCGATGACGGTGGCGCTGCGCACCTTGCTCGCCGAGTGTCCGGTGTGCGGATCGATGATGTGGTGATAGCGCACCCCGTTCTCGTCGAAGAAGCGCTCGTAGTCGCCCGAGGTCGAGATGGCCGCGTCGACCAGGGGGATGCGCGTGATCACCGAGCCCGGGCCCTTGCGCGGATCGCGGATCCCCACCAGCCAGGGCTTGCCGAAGCGGTCCCCGATGATGCGGCTGTCGCCGCCCGCGCCGACGTAGGCCCGGGTGACGCCGCGCGCCTGGAGCGCCTCGATGCCGAGATCGACGGCATAGCCCTTGGCGATGCCGCCGAGATCGATGCGCACGCCCTTCTGCGAGAAGCGCACCGTCCGGTTCTTCGGATCGAGGATCACGTGGCGGTGGTTCACCGCCGGCAGCGCCCGCTCGATCTGGCCTTCGCTCGGCTTCACGTGCTCGCGGAAGTCGTACAGGTAGCCGACGCTCGCGTAGGTGATGTCGAAGGCGCCGTCCGTGAGCTCGGAGTACTTCTCCGCCTCGGTGAGCACGTGGAACAGCTCCTCGCTGATGCGCATGGGGCCCTCCGCCGCGTGCGCGTTGACCTGCGACACCTCGCTCGTGGGCTTGTAGGTGCTCATGGTGTCGTCCACGTGGCGCATGGCCGCGAGCACCGCGTCGATCGCGGCCTCGGCCGCGGGCCGGTCCTCCCACCAGAGCTCCACGGTGATCCGGGTGCCCATGATGCCGTCGGTGACCCGCTGCACCCACTCGGCCGGCGCCGGCGCGGCGGCGAGCAGCGCGAGCGCGGCGAGCGCCGTTCTCAGCGCCGGCGCCATCGCGCCACCACCAGGCCGCTGCCGATCATGCCGCCGAGGTGCGCGAAGTGCGCCACGCCGGACAGGCTCCCGGTCACCCCCAGCACCAGCTCGAGCCCCGCGTACAGGGTGGCGAACAGCCAGGCCGGCATGGGGATCGGCGGGATCAACGGCACCACCTTGCGGGTCGGGAACAGCAGCGCGTAGGCGAGCAGCAGGCCGAACACGCCGCCCGAGGCGCCGATGGTGGGCGCCGGCGGCTCGCCGAACAGCGGCGGCACGATCAGCTGGCTGAGCGCCGCCGTGACCACCGAGGCGAAATAGCAGGCGAGCAGGCGGCGCGGCCCGACGGCCCGCTCGATCTCGGTGCCGAACATCCACAGCGCCAGCATGTTGAGCAGCAGGTGCGCGACGCCGTCGGTCGAATGCAGGAACGCGTAGGTGACGATCTGCCAGACGTGGAAGTACACCGCGCCGTCGACCGGCTGCAGCGGCCACAGCGCGAACCAGTCCTCGAGCACGCCGTTGCCCAGGCCCTGCAGGAGGTACACCAGCACGTTGACGGCGATCAGCGATTTGACGGCGGAGACTCGCATGCTTCGCTATTCTAGCGCGCCATGCGCGCCGTATTCCTGGACTACGACACGGTCTCGAACGACGACCTGGACCCCCGCAGCCTGCGGGAGGCGGCCGGCGAGGTGGCGTTCCACGAGGGCACCGCCGACGCGCAGGTCGCCGAGCGCATCGGCGCGGCCGAGATCGTGCTGCTCAACAAGCTGCGCATCGGCCGCGAAGTGCTCGAATCCGCTCCGCGGCTGCGGCTGATCGCGCTCGCCGGCACCGGCACCAACCACATCGACCTCGAGGCGGCCCGCGAGCGCGGCGTCGCCGTGTGCAACGTGCGCTCGTACTGCAGCCGCTCGGTGGCGCAGCAGGCCTGGGCGCTCGCGCTGGCGCTCAATCAGCACCTGGCCGAGTACTCGCGCCTCGCCACCGACGGCACCTGGGTGCGCGACGAGCGGCGCGCCGTGCTCGGCGCCCCGATCCGCGAGCTCGC
>JAJXZV010000436.1 GCA_021779875.1 Pseudomonadota bacterium | reverse complement strand
CGCCGGCGCCCCGGCGGCCGCGCCGTCGCCGCCCACGTCGAACACGATGAGCGGCGAGCCGACCGCGATCTTGTCGCCGGGTTCGCCGCGCGTCGACACGATCCGCCCGCTGACCGGCGCGGGCACCTCGACCGCGGCCTTGTCGGTCATCACCTCGACGACCACCTGATCCTCGCGCACCGCGTCGCCGGCCTTGGCGTGCCAGGCGACGATCTCGGCCTCGACCGTGCCTTCGCCGAGATCCGGCATCTTGAACGTGAACTCGCTCATGTCGGCTCCATGACGGTCTCGAGCGCGAGCGCGACGCGCTTCTGTCCGGGAAAGTACTCCCACTCGAAGGCGTGCGGATAGGGCGTGTCCCAGCCGGTGACGCGCTGGATCGGCGCCTCCAGGTCCCAGAAGCACTCCTCCTGGATCACCGACAGGATCTCCGCGCCGAAGCCCGAGAGGCGGGTCGCCTCGTGCGCGATCACGCAGCGGCCGGTCTTGCGCACCGAGCGGCAGATGGTGTCGACGTCGAGCGGCACCAGCGAGCGCAGGTCGATGATCTCCGCGTCGATGCCGAGCGCGGCCGCGGCGGCGGCCGCCACGTACACCATGGTGCCGTAGGTCACCACGGTCACCGCGGCGCCGGCGCGCACCACGTCGGCGCGGCCGAACGGCACCGTGTAGTGACCCTCGTCCACCTCGCCCTTCGGGTGCGTGCTCCACGGCACCGCGGGCTTGTGCGGATCGCCGTCGAACGGACCGTTGTACAGCCGCTTCGGCTCGAGGAAGATCACCGGGTCGTCGCACTCGATCGCCGTGATCAGCAGCCCCTTCGCATCGCGCGGATTGGAGGGCATCACCACCTTTAAGCCGCTCACGTGGGTGAAGATGGCCTCCGGGCTCTGCGAGTGCGTCTGGCCGCCGCGGATGCCGCCGCCGCAGGGCGTGCGGATGGTGACCGGCGCGTAGAAGTCGCCGGCGCTTCGGTAGCGCAGCCGCGCGAGTTCGCTGCAGATCTGATCGAAGCCCGGGTATATGTAGTCGGCGAACTGGATCTCGGCGACGGGGCGCAGCCCATTCACCGCCATGCCGATCGCGGTGGCGACGATCCCGCCCTCGGCGATCGGCGTGTCGAGCACCCGATGCTCGCCGTACTTGCGCTGCAGGCCCTCGGTGACGCGAAACACGCCGCCGAAGTAGCCGATGTCCTCGCCCATGAGCACCACCGAGGGATCGCGGCCGAGCATCACGTCCATGGCGGAGTTCAACGCCTGGACCATGTTCATCTGCGCCATGTCTCAGCCCCGCTCCCGACGCATCGCGTCGCGCTGCTTGATCAGATGCGCCGGCATCTTCTCGAACACGTCCTCGAACATCAGGTCCGGGTCGAGCTTCGGTCCCTCGCTCATCGTGCCGTAGGACACCGCCTCCTTCCAGCTCGCGCTCACCAGCGCCTCGAGCTCCGCGATCAGCGCCTCGTGGCGCGCCTCGGACCAGTCGCCCGAGCGGATCAGATGGCGCTTCAGACGCTCGATCGGATCGCCGAGCGGCCAGTGCAGGTGGTCGTCCTTGGCCCGATAGCGCGTCGGATCGTCGCTGGTCGAGTGGGCCGCGGCCCGGTAGGTCACGTGTTCGATCAGCGTCGGCCCGGCCCCGGTGCGCGCCCGCTCCGCCGCCCACCGGGTCACCGCGTACACCGCCAGGAAGTCGTTGCCGTCGACCCGCACCCCGGGCACTCCGTAGCCCGGACCGCGCGCCGCGAAGGAGCGCTGCTCGCCGCCCGCGTAGCCCTGGAAGGTCGAGATCGCCCACTGATTGTTCACCACGTTCAGGATCGCCGGCGCCTGGTACACCGAGGCGAACAGCAGTGCGTGGTGAAAATCCGCCTCCGCGCTGCTGCCCTCGCCCAGCCAGCTCGCCGCCAGGTGGTCCTCGCCCTTGATCGCCGCGGCCATCGCCCAGCCCACCGCCTGCGGGAACTGGGTCGCGAGATTGCCCGAGATGCTGAAGATGTTGGCCGCGCGCGAGTGGTACATCACCGGCAGCTGCCGCCCCTTGCACATGTCGCGGGTGTTCGACAGCAGCTGGCACATCAGGTCGACCAGCGGCATGCCGCGCGCGATGTGCAGCCCCTGGTTGCGGTACGAGGGGAACAGCATGTCGCCGGGCCGCAGCGCCATGCAGGACGCCACCGACACCGCCTCCTCGCCGAGCGAGCGGATGTAGAAGGAGATCTTGCCCGCCCGCTGGGTGCGCTGCATGCGCTCGTCGTACAGGCGCGTCAGCAGCATGTGGCGCAGCCCCACCTGCAGCTCCGCCGCATCGAGGTGCGGATGCCACGGACCGAGCGCCGCGCCGGCATCGTCCAGCACGCGCACCAGGTTGACCGCCAGGTCCTCGACGTCGCGCGCGCGCGCGTTCACGTCCGGCCGCGCCACCGCGCCCGCGGGCGAGAGCGCCACGTAGCCGAAATCCGGCGCCTCGCCGGGCCGGGCCGGGGCGCGGGGCAGATGCAGTCGGGAGCGCTTGTTCATGGCCCTAATCTACGTCGATCCCGCGCTTCATGTTGCATTCATCCAGGGATGAGCCAATACTTCGGTATATACATTCCGAAAACGAAACAAAAATGGAACGAACCAACCGACCCGCGGTGGACCGGCTCGACCTGCGCCTGCTCGACCTGCTGCAGCGGCGCGGCGCGCTGTCCGTGGCCGAGGTCGCCTCGCTCACCCGCCTCTCCTCCACCACCTGCTGGCGCCGCATCCAGCAGCTCGAGCAGGCCGGCATCATCAAGGCCCGCGTCGCCCTGCTCGACCGCGTCGCGCTCGGCCTCGACGTCACGATCTTCGCCCACGTCAAGCTCGCCACCACCGGGCGCGACGCCATCGCCGAGTTCGAGGCGGCGATCCGCGACCGCGGCGAGGTGCTCGAGTGCTACACGCTCACGGGCGAGTGGGACTTCCTGCTCAAGATCGTCACCCGCAACATCAAGGCCTTCGAAGCCTTCTATCTCGATCACCTGTCGCGCATCCCGTGCGTGCGCGCGGTCAACTCCTCGGTCGCGGTCACCGTGATCAAGGAATCGACCGCGCTGCCTCTGAACGTCTGAAGGCGTGCCGGCCGCGGCGCGGCCCAAACCTCAGGGCAGCAGCACCGTCGATCCGGTGGTTCGCCGCGCCGCCATCTCCCGATGCGCCTCCCCTGCCTCGTGAAGCGCAAAGCGCTGCCCCACGGCGGCCCGGACCGTGCCCGCCTGCAGGCGCGCGAACAGGTCGGCCGCGCGCGATTCGAGCTCGGCGCGCGTCTTGATGTAGTCGAACAACGTCGGCCGGCTCGCGTACAGCGAACCGCCCGCCGCCAGATCGCCGATCTTGAAATCGGTGATCGCCCCCGAGGACTGGCCGAAGGAGACCCACATGCCGCGGGTCTTCAGGCACTTGAGCGAGCCGCGCCAGGTGTCCCGGCCCACCGAGTCGTAGACCACGTCGCAACCCCGGCCGTCCGTGAGTTCCCGGCTGCGCGCCACGAAGTCCTCGGCGCCCGAGTCGATGACGTGATCGTAGCCGTGCGCCCGGGCGATCGGAATCTTCCCCGCCGAACCCACGGTGCCGATGGCCGTGGCCCCGAGGAGCTTGAGCCATTGTCC
>JAJXZV010000150.1 GCA_021779875.1 Pseudomonadota bacterium | reverse complement strand
GCGACGCTGGGCGATGCGCGCGCCGTCGCTCCCGCCGAGGCCCGGCTGCGCGTACCAGTTCAACAGCAGGTTCGCGAGGAACGCGCCGAGATCGAACCCGATGGGGCCGTAGAACGCGAACTCCGGATCGATCACGCGCGTCTCGGTCGCCGTCACCATGATCGAGCCGGAGTGCAGGTCGCCGTGGATCAGCGCCTGGGTCTCGGTGAGAAATTTCCGGCCGAGGCGCGCGGCGGCGGCCTTGAGCGAGCCGTCCCGGCGCAGCTGGCCGACCGCGGCGTCGAGCTGCGGCGTCGTGTGGCGGTTGCGCGCGCTGGTGACGTAGGGATCGGTGAACACCAGGTCGACGGTGATGCGCACCAGGGCCTCGTTGCCCGCGAACAGCGCGACCCCGGGCAGCCTCTTCTCGAACGGCTGCGCGAAGTCCGAGGTGAAGAAGCAGGCGCGCGCCACGTAGTCGCCGACGTCGGCGGCCGCCCGCTCGTAGCGCCGGCCCTCGATCAGGCCGTGCCGCAGGATGACGTGCGGGGACAGGCGCTCCATGACCATGCAGAAGAGTTCCGGCACGTAGTGGAACACCTTCGGAATCAGCGCACCGACATGCGGCTCGACCGCGCGGAAATAAGCGTTCTCGAAGAACGCCCGCGCGGGCGTCATCGGCCACGACGGGCCGGCGGCGCGCACGTAGGGCAGCGCCTGCTTGACGCAGACCGAGCCGTCCGGCCCTTCGACGATGAACACCAGGTTGAGATTGCCGTCGCCGACCTCGCGGATCCGCCAGGCGCCGGGGTCGCGGCCCAGCCGCGCGCGCACGTCGGCGAGCGTGCCGAGCAGGTCGATGATCCCCACGGGGTCGAGGACCCGGTAGCCCGCCGGCAGCGCCTCGCCGGTCAAGGCCGCTCCGCGCCGAACAGCAGCTCCGGATCCGAGGCGTCCTGCCGGCCGTAGCTGCGGAACTTCTCGATCACCCGGCTCATCTCGGCGGCATCGAGCAGCCGCACGTCGCCGAGCGTGCAGGCCGCGCGATACTGGGCGGCGAGATTCTCGACCTCGTCGGCGAGCGCCACGGCCGCCTCGAGATCCCGGCCGAGCGCGAGGATCCCGTGATTGGCGAGCAGGCAGGCCCGGCGCCCCTGCAGCGCCTCGATCGCGACATCGGACAGCGCCTGGGTGCCGAAGGTGCGATAGGGGGCGCAGCGGATGTCCGCGCCGCCCGCGACCGCGACCATGTAGTGGAAGGGGGGTATCCCGCGGCCGGTGCACGCCAGCGCGGTCGCCTCGCGCGAATGCGTGTGCACGATCGCGCCGACGTCCGCGAAACCGCGCAGGATGTCCCGGTGCATGCGCCACTCGCTCGACGGCCGGCACCGGCCGAACCAGCGGGCCTGCAGGTCCATCAGCGGGACGTCGGCCGGCTCGAGCGCGTCGTAGGCCATGCCGGTCGGACTGACGAAGAAATGCTCGGAGTCCCGGCGCACGGCGACGTTGCCCGCGGTGCCGTGCACCAGACCGCGGCGGGCCAGCTCGCGGCATGCGCCGATCACGGCGGCTCGCAATGCCTCGTCGCCCGGCGGCCGCGGGGATTCGCTCATGTGCCGGTGCGCCGCTCGGGATACAGGCCGTGCAGGCCCGAGGGGGTCGCCGGACAGACGCCGCGCTCGGTGATCAAGGAGGTCACCAGGCGCGCCGGGGTGACGTCGAACGCGAGGTTCAGCGCCGGGCTCGATTCGGCCACCACGCGCACCGTCTCGATGGCGCCTGCGCCGGTCCGGCCGGTGATGTGCGTCAATTCCCGTGCCGAGCGTTCCTCGATCGGAATGTCGGCGCCGCGGCTCAAGCTCCAATCGATCGTGCCGAACGGCAGCGCCGCCACGAAGGGCACGCCGTTGTCCCTGGCGGCCAGCGCCTTCAAATAGGTGCCCACCTTGTTGCACACGTCGCCGGCCGCGGTCACCCGGTCCGCGCCCACGATGACCAGCTGCACCCGTCCGCGCTGCATCAGGTGGCCGCCGAGATTGTCCGCGATCACGGTATGCGGCACCCCGTGCGCCGCGAGTTCGAAGGCCGTGAGCGCCGCACCCTGATTGCGCGGCCGGGTCTCGTCCACCCAGACATGCACCGGCAGTCCCGCATCGTGCGCCTGGTAGATCGGCGCCAGCGCGGTGCCCCAGTCCACGCAGGCGAGCCAGCCCGCGTTGCAGTGGGTCAGCACGTTCACCGGTCCGTGGGTGGCCGCCGCGAGATCGCGGAGCAGCGCGAGCCCATGCGCCCCGATCAGGCGGCATTGCTCGACGTCGTCGTCGCAGATCGCCGCGGCCTCGCGCCAGGCCGCCTCGAATCGATCGGCCGGCGCGACCGGCCGGAGGGCATCGCGCAGCCGGGTCAGCGCCCACCGCAGGTTGTAGGCCGTGGGGCGGGTCGCCTCGAGCAGGCGCGCCGCGTGCGCCAGCCGCGCGTCCGAGGCATCTTCGCGCAGCGCGAGCGCCATTCCGTAGGCCGCGGTCGCGCCGATCAACGGCGCGCCACGCACCTGCATGTCGCGGATCGCCCGTGCGGCGTCCTCGAGCGTCATCAGGTCGACGAATGCCAGTTCGAAGGGCAGCCGGGATTGGTCGATGACGCGCACGGCGCCGGGCGCCGTCGGCCAGAGGGTGCGGTAGTGCGTTCCGGAGATCTTCACGGAACCCTACGATAGCATCACGGCGCGGCGGCGCGCTGCCCGCCAGCCAGTTCGAGCAGCGCCGCCCGGGTGCGCGCCTGCGCCTGGGCAGGCGGCCACGATGCCAGGTCGTGCAGCGAGTAGCGGCGCCTCAGGTCGCGGATCAGATTCAGGCCCAGCCAGTAGCCGGCCCGGTTCGGCAGGTCGGGCTGGAAGGCCGTATCGGAGCCCATGAACCAACGCGCGCGCGCTCCGCGAGCGTCCATGTCGGTGGCTCGCCCGTCCGCGTCCGCCAGGAAGCGTCGCGCGACTTCCGGCAATCGCCGCACGGACAGCGTGCCGAGATCGCCTTGCAGGAGTAGCTGACCCTCCGAGTGCCCGGGCGCGAGCAGTGCGCTCACGTACGTCGCGAGCCCCTCCGCGAACAACGGCAGGGTCAAATCCGCCCCCGCCATCACGCCGTCGTTGCGGACCCCGGCATGCAGCGCGTGATAAAGGTGAAACAGCTCGTGCGGGAAGAGGACGCTCGAGTCCTCGTGGCCCAGGACGAGCGTGTCGATCGCGAAGACGAGAACCGGGGTGCCGTCGCCCAACACGCCGCTCTTCGCGTCGAAGTTCGGTGCGAGCACGACCTGCACCGCGAGCCGCTCCGGGGCGTCCGGGAACCACCCGCGAAACCGCCCGATGGCGGGCGCGACCTGCGCCTCCATGACCCGCGCGTCGGCCGGCAATCGATCGGCGATGCGCGCGTAGGCGGCGAAGCGGCGCCTCAGTTCGCGGTCCTTGTCCTCCCGCCATCGCGGATTCAGCCGGGCCTCCCACACGACCGAGGCGTACAGATCCCGCCGGGGCCTTTCGATCAATCGGTCCCATGCGGCCTCCTGCAGGGCGAACGGCCGGCCGTGCGCGGCCGCCCAGAACGCCGCGAACGACGCATCGATCGGCGGGGTCGTCTGCGCCGCCCCGGCCGCGGCGGCACCTGC
>JAJXZV010000233.1 GCA_021779875.1 Pseudomonadota bacterium | reverse complement strand
AGAACAGCAGCACGATCGAGGCGAGCAGCATGCACAGGAGTACGAAGATCGACAGGCCGGCGCCCGCCTGCTGCACACTGCTCGCGGCGAGCATCACCAGCCCGGCAAAGGCGCCGAGCGCCAGGAACACATTGTAGAAGCCCTGATTGAACTCCATCGGGCGCAGAACCTCGGCGTCCTGCTGGGTGATGATGCCGAAGCGCCGCCAGGTGCTCGGCCGGTTCCAGAGCACGCTCTCGAGCAAGAAGATGAAGACGTGGACCAGGCCGGCGATGGCGACGAAGATCGTGCCGATGAGGAGGAACACGGTGCTCACCCGGTCAGTGTGTCACCAACGTGCTGACCGAGTACACCTAGCCGAACAGCACCGCCGCCTCGTCGTAGCGGCTCTGCGGCACCACCTTGAGGCGGCCCAGCGCGTCCTCGAAGGGCACGTGCACGATCTGGGTGCCGCGGAGGGCCACCATGCGCCCCCAGTTCCCGGCACGGGTCGATTCGATGGCGGCCATCCCGTACCGGGTGGCCAGCACGCGGTCGTACGCCGTGGGGGTGCCGCCGCGCTGGATGTGGCCGAGCGTGGTGGAGCGCGTCTCGATCCCGGTGCGCTCCTCGATCTCGGGCGCGAGCTGGTCGCCGATGCCGCCGAGCCGCGGCCGGCCGAAGGCGTCGAGCCCGCGCTCGGAGTGGGCGTCGTCCATGGTGTCGAGCTTGAATCCTTCGGCGACGGCGATCAGGGGCGCTCGACCCCGATCTCGTGCCGACTCCGCCCACTCGCAGATCTGCTCGATCGAGGTCTTCTGCTCGGGGATCAGGATCGCGTGCGCGCCGGCCGCCATGCCCGAGTGCAGCGCGATCCAGCCGACATGCCTGCCCATCACCTCCGCGATCATGCAGCGCCCATGCGAGTCGCCGGTGGTGCGCAGGCGGTCCATCGCATCCGTGGCGATCTGGACGGCGGTGTCGAATCCGAAGGTGTAGTCGGTGGCCGAGAGGTCGTTGTCGATCGTCTTGGGGACGCCGACGATCTTGATGCCGGCATCCGTCAACCGCTTGGCGGCCGCGAGGGTGCCCTCGCCGCCGATCGCGATCAGCGACTCGATCCCCTGCTCCTCCATCACCTCGGCGACCCGCTCGGCTCCGCCGCCCTCGAAGGGGTTGGTGCGGGAGGTGCCCAGGATCGTTCCGCCCTGCTTCGAGATGCCCATCACCTGCGGGCGTGCCAGCGGCATGATCTCGCCGCCGAGGACGCCCTTCCAGCCGTTGCGGAACCCGACGAACTCCATGTCGTGCAGCTTGATGCCGGTGAGGACCGCCGCGCGGATCACCGCGTTCAGACCGGGGCAGTCTCCGCCGCTGGTGAGGATCCCGATGCTCATGACTCACATCCTGCCGTGTTTCGGCGCGCGCGCCCGACGGTCGCCGCCCGTCGTCCGCGACGCCTAGGCTCGCCCCGATGGACCCGATCCGCACCCGTTACGAGCCGCATCGCGAGATGTCGCTGCGACTCACCCTGGGCCCGCTGGCGCTGGGCAGCACCGATCCGACCTTCCAGCGGGATGCCGCGGGCCTCTGGCTCACGATGGCGACGCCCGCAGGCGCCGCGAGCCTGTGCCTGACCGCCCGCGCGGGCGGGGTGGACGCGGCCGCCTGGGGGCCGGGGTCCGAGCACGCGATCGCCGGAGTTCCCGCGCTGCTCGGCGCCGAGGACGACGACACCGGCTTCGACCCGTCCCGCCATCCCGTGGTCGCCGAGTTGCACCACCGCGCTCCGGGGTTGCGGCTGCCGCGGGCGGGCCGCATCCTGCCGTTCCTCATTCCGGCGGTCCTGGCGCAGAAGGTCACCGGCATCGAGGCGAAGCGGGCGTGGCGCGAGCTGGTGCGCCGTCACGGCGGGCCCGCGCCCGGTCCGGCCCCGCTCGGCATGCGGGTGGCCCCGTCTGCGGCCGTCTGGGGCACGGTGCCGTCGTGGGAGTGGCACAGGGCGGGCGTTGGTCCTCAGCGGTCCGACACGGTGATGCGCATCGCGGCCGTCGGCGCGTCGCTCGAACGGGCAGCCGGCGATGGCGTCCCCGAGGTGCTGCGCAAGCTCCGCGGCATCCCGGGCATCGGGATCTGGACGGCGCACGAGACGGTGCAGCGCTCGCACGGCGACCCGGATGCGGTGAGCATCGGCGACTTCCACGTCAGCAAGCGCGTGGGGTGGGCCCTGATCGGTGAGCGCGTCGACGACGACGGGATGATGGAGCTGCTCGAGCCGTGGCGCGGCCACCGGCAGCGGGTGGTGCGCTTGATCGAGGCGGCGGGCATCGGCTACGAACGGCATGGGCCGCGCATGGCCATCGTCGACAACCGCCACCGCTGAGCCTGCGGTGACCTCGAGCGAGCAGGGCACGCCGCCGCCGGCCGGCGGAGCGGATCCCCGGCTAGCCGGCTTCGAGCACGGCCATCGCGGCGTTGTGGCCGCCGATCCCGCTGACCGCGCCGCCGCGCTGGGCTCCCGAGCCGCACAGCAGGATCCGGGGGTGGGCGGTCGCCACACCCCAGCGCTCGGCCGGGGTGCCGCGCGGGGCATCGTCTTCGGCGAAGGGCCAGGCGAGTGGTCCGTGGAAGATGTGGCCGCCGGGCATGCGCAGCGCGTGCTCGAGGTCGAGCGTGGTCTTGGTCTCGAGGCAGGGGCGGCCGTCGGCATCCGTCATCAGCATGCTCTCGATGGGCTCGCCGAGCACGGCATCCAGAGAGCGCAGTACCGCCGCTTGGAGCTCGGAGCGGCGGGCGTCGTTCGTCGCATCGGTGAGCAGCCGATCCGGGGTCTGCAGGGCGAACACGGTGACGGTCTGCGCGCCGCTCGCCCGCAACTCGGGCGACAGGATGCTCGGGTCGGTCAGCGAATGGCAGTAGATCTCCACCGGCAACGGGTCCGGGATGCGGCCGGCGAGCGCCTCATCGTGCGCCTCGCCCAGCCGCGTGAACCCTTCATGCACATGGAAGGTCCCGCCGAAAGCCGCCATCGGATCCAGACCCGGGTCGCGCAACCGCGGAAGGCGGCTCAGCAGCATGTTCACCTTGCCCTGCGCGCCCTCAGGGCGCACGGCGTCCTCCCCGAGCAGCCGCGCCAGCTCTGAGGGCGCGACGTTCGCCAACACGATGTCGGCCACGAGCCGGTGCTCGGCATCGCCGTGCTCGTAGACGACCTCGCCGTCGGGGGTGATCGCCGTCACCTCGGCCCCGGTGAGCAAATCGGCTCCGGCATCTCGTGCTGCAGCGCGGAGAGCACCGCTCACCGCGCCCATGCCGCCGATCGGCACGTCCCAGTCGCCTGTTCCGCCGCCGATCACGTGGTAGAGGAAGCAGCGGTTCGCCGCCAGGCTGGGGTCGACTGCCGGCGCGAAGGTGCCGATCAGCCCGTCGGTGAGCGCCACGCCGCGCACCAGGTCGTCCGTGAAGGCGCCTTCGATCGTCGCGCCGATCGGAAGTTCGACCAGCCGCTCCCAGAGGGCGTCATCGCCCAGCATCCGCCGGGTCTCGGTTCGCGTCATCAGCGGCTCGGTCACCGTGGGGAACAGGCTGCGGGCGAGGCGGGCGGTCCCGCCGTAGAAGGCCTCCCACGCCGCCGCATCCGCCGAAGCCCCGATAGCGGCGAACGAGGCC
>JAJXZV010000316.1 GCA_021779875.1 Pseudomonadota bacterium | reverse complement strand
ACGTCGGACCCTTCGGCAGCCCCGCCCATAGCGGCGGACGTGGTGATCATCGGCGCAGGGCCCGTGGGCCTGTTCCAGATCTTCGAGCTGGGTCTGCTCGGGATCGGCGCGCACGTCATCGATTCGCTGGCGCAGGTCGGCGGGCAATGCACCGAGCTGTACCCGGAAAAGCCGATCTACGACATCCCGGCGCTGCCGGTGTGCGGCGCCCAGGAGCTCATCGACCGGCTGCTGCAGCAGGCCAAGCCCTTTCACGCGACGTTCCACCTCGGCCAGGAGGTGACCGAGGTGCGCCCACAGGCCGACGGCAGGATCCTGGTGGCCACCACCGCCGGCACGCGGCTGCTGGCGGGCGCGGTGGTCATCGCCGCCGGCGTGGGGTCCTTCCAGCCGCGCCGCCTGGCGATCGAGGGGGTCGAGCGTTTCGAGGGCGCGAGCGTGCTCTACCGGGTCAGGAATTCCGCCGACCTGCACGGCCGCGACCTCGTGATCTGCGGCGGCGGCGACTCGGCGCTCGATTGGACCGTCGCCTTGTGCGAGCAGGCCCGTTCGCTGCACCTGGTGCACCGGCGCGCGGAATTCCGCGCCGCTCCCGCGACCGTGGCGCGCATGCGCGAACTGGTGGCGGCCGGCAAGATGACCCTGATCGAGGGCAACGTGGTCGCGCTGCACGGCGAGCGGGCGCTCACCGGCGTCACCGTCGAGCGCAATCCCGGCCGCGAGCCGGTGCGCCTGCCCGCCGACCGGGTCCTCGCGTTCTTCGGCCTGCACCCGAAGCTCGGACCGATCGCCGACTGGGGCCTCGAGCTCGAGCGCAAGGCGCTCAAGGTCGATACGGAGAAGTTCGAGACCAGCGTGCCCGGGATCTTCGCCATCGGCGACATCAACACCTACCCGGGCAAGAAGAAGCTGATCCTGAGCGGCTTCCACGAGGCGGCGCTCGCCGCCTTCGGCATCCAGCACCACCTGTTCCCGGGGAAGCGCCAATTCCTGCAATACACCACCACCAGCCCGATCATGCAGAAGCGCCTCGGCGTGTCGGGCGCCGAGGGGGCGTGAGGGCGGCATGAACCAGCTTCTGGAGGACCTGATCGAGGTGATCCGCCTCGAACGGCTGGAGATGAACCTGTTCCGCGGCGAGAGCCGCGACATCGGCAGCCCGCAGGTGTTCGGCGGACAGGTGCTCGGGCAGGCGCTGATGGCGGCGGCGGCGACCGTCGAGGGCCGCATGGTGCACTCGCTGCACGCCTATTTCCTGCGGCGCGGCGACGTCGACTCGCCCATCGTGTACGAGGTCGACCGCGCGCGCGACGGCCGGCACTTCTCGACCCGCCGGGTGGTCGCCATCCAGCACGGCGAACAGATCTTCAACATGTCGGCCTCGTTCCAGTCCGACGAGCAGGGCCTCGACCACCAGGTCCCGATGCCGGCGGTGCCGCCGCCGGAGGATCTCGAGGGGGCGGAGGCCTACATCCGCGCGGCGCTGCCCCGGCTGCCGGAGCGGCTCGCGAAGCTGCTCGGGCAGCAGCGGCCCTTCGATTTTCGCCCGGTCGATCCGCCGAGCTTCCTCGACCCGGCGAAACGCGCGCCGCAGAAGAGCCTGTGGCTGCGGGCCGTGGATCGGCTGCCCGACGAGCAGTCCCTGCACCGCTGCCTGCTGGCCTACGTGGCGGACTTCCACCTGCTCGACACGGCGCTCAATCCGCACGGCGTCTCGCCGCTCAGCCCCCGGGTGATCATGGCGAGCATCGATCACGCGATGTGGTTCCACCGGCCGTTCCGCATCGACGAGTGGCTGTTGTGCACCATCGACAGCCCGAGCGCCTCGGGCGCGCGCGGCTTCACGCGGGGCCACGTCTTCGACCGCGACGGCGCGCTGGTCGCCTCCCTCGCGCAAGAGGGCCTGCTGCGCGTGGTCGGCTGATCCATGCGGGCCCTGTTGATCATCGCTCTGGCCGTCGGCGCCCTGATCGGCGGACTGTTGCTGCTGCGCTCGAGCCGCGACGTCGGCATGCCGGGCCCCGACGTCCTCGATCGGGCCAAGCGGCGGGCCGCCGAACTCGATGCCGCCGAGCGCCGCGAGGATCAGTCGCGCTGACCGCCGGGCGCGGCCTGGGCGAGCCATACCTCGCGCGGCAGCACGTACAGGTGGCAGTCCCACCAGCGGTTCTTGGCGCGCCGATGCTTGCGGAAGATCGCCTCCCAGCGCATGCCGATCTTCTCGAGCACGCGGATCGAGGCGCGATTGTTCACGTCCACGGTCGATATGATGCGCGCCGCGTTCAGCTGTTGGAACCCCGCCTCGAGCAGCGCCAGAGCGACCTCGGTCGCGTATCCGCGGCCCCAATCCCCGCTGCCCAGCATGTAGCCCAGGTCGAATACGCCGTGCTCGATCATCGACAGATCGCAGGCGCCGATCACGCGCCCGGACCCCGGCTCCTCGATGGCGAGCTCGAACCGGGTGCGCGGCGTCTCCCGCTGCGAAGCGAGCAGTCCCTCCAGGTAGTCGGCGGTGGCCTCCGCGTCGCGCGGCCCGAAGAACAGGTAGCGGGTCACCCGCGGGTCGGCCGAATAGGCCTGCACCGCCGCGAAGTCCTCGCCCGTGAAATCGCGCAGACGCAGGCGCGCCGTGGGCAGCGGTAGGTGCAGCGTGCGCACGGCGCGAACCTCACTCCCCGGTGGTCAGGATCTTGCCGGGATTGAGGATGCCGTGCGGATCGAGCGTGCGCTTCAGCGCGCGCATCACCGCGAGTTCGACCGGGTCGGCGCGGTGCGCCAGCTCCTGCACCTTCAGCCGGCCGATGCCGTGCTCGGCGCTGATGCTGCCGCCGAGGCGCTCCACCAGGTCGAACACCGCCGGCTCGAGCACCTTGCCGTGCCGCAGGAATTCCTCGGCATCGGCGCCCGGGCGCTGGCTGACGTTGAAGTGCAGATTGCCGTCGCCGAGGTGGCCGTAGCCGATGACCTCGCCGCCGGGCACCAGCCGCTGCGCGAGCGCCGTGCCTTCCTCGATGAGCCGCGGTATGGCGGACACCGGCACCGAGACGTCGTGCTTCAGGCTCGCGCCGTGGCGGCGCTGCGCCTCCGGCACCGATTCGCGCAGCTTCCACATCGCCTGGGACTGCGCGAGCGAGGCGGCGATCATGGCGTCGCCGATCGTGCCGTTCATGGCCGCCTCCTCGAGCTCGCGGGTCAGCAGCTCGGTGAGCCGCGCGCGCGCATTGGGCGAGGTCAATTCGACCAGCAGGAACCAGGCGCTGCCCATGTCGAGCGGATTGGCCACGCCTTGCACGTGACGGACGGTGAGCTCGACCGCGATGCGCGGCATGATCTCGAAGGTGCTGATCTGATCGCCCGCCGCGGTGCGCAGCCGGCCCAGCAGTTCGAGCGCCTCGCGGGGCGAGGCGAGCCCGACCAGCGCCGTGGCGGCATCGGCCGGCCGCGGGAACAGCTTCAGGCAGGCCGCCGTGATCACGCCGAGCGTGCCCTCGGCGCCGATGAACAGGGACTTCACGTCGTAGCCGGTGTTGTCCTTGCGCAGGCTCTTCAGCGCGTCGAGCGTCCGGCCGTCCGCCAGCACGACCTCCAGGCCGAGCACGAGATCGCGCATCATCCCGTACCGCAGGACCGCGGTGCCGCCGGCGTTGGTCGACAGGTTGCCGCCGATCTGCGCCGTGCCCTCGGACCCCAGGCTCAGGGGAAACAGGCGGTCGGCCCGCTCGGCCGCCGCCCGGGCCTCGGCGAGCGTCGCGCCCGCCTCGATCACCAGGGAGTAATCGGCGGCGTCGATCCGGCGGACGCGGTTCATGCGCCGCATCGACAGCACGACTTGCGTGCCGCTCTCATCGGGGGTGGCGCCGCCGCAGTAGCCGGTGTTGCCGCCGCTCGGCACCACGGCCACCCGGTCCCGGTGGCAGATAGCGAGGATGCGCGCCACCTGCTCCGCGGCGTTCGGCTGCAGGACGAGCGGCGTCGCGCCGTGATAGAGGCGGCGCAGGTCCGTGAGATAGGGGGCGACGTCGGCCGGCTCCTCGAGCCAGCCGCCGGCGCCGACCGCGCCCTTCAGTTCCGCGAGCGTGCGCGAATCGGGACTGCGCGGCATGCCTCTGTCAGAACCGCTTGGCGGGCGCATCGCGGACCGTGGCCGGAACCGGCTTCAGGTCCCAGATCAGCCCGAACATCGACATCACCTTGAGCAGGTAGAAGGTGAGGTCGAACTCCCACCAGTAGAAGCCCTGCCGCACGGACGCGGGATAATAATGATGGTTGTTGTGCCAGCCCTCGCCGAGCGTGATCAGCGCGAGCCACGGATTGTTGCGGCTGGCATCGCCGGTCTTGTAGCGCTGCCGGCCGAACACGTGCGACAGCGAATTGATGGTGTAGGTGCCGTGGTACACGGCCACCGTCGAGACGAAGAACCCCCAGACGAGCATCTGCCAGCCGTTGGTGCCGAGCCCCGGCGCGAAGCGCTTCAACAGCACGCCGAGCAGGAACACGCCGACGCCGAGGGCCGTGGGCACCAGGACGTCGAACCGGTCGAGAAAACGCAGCTCGGGGTACTTCAGCAGGTCCTTCACCCGCGACAGGTCCGCGGCGAAGTGCTTGCGCGACATGAACCATCCCATGTGGCTCCAGAAGAAGCCGTGCTGCACCGGCGAATGCACGTCCTCCGGCTTGTCGGAATAGACGTGGTGGTGGCGGTGATGGGCCGCCCACCAGATCGGGCCGCGCTGGACCGCGGTGGCCCCCAGCAGGCCGAAGATGAACTGGCCGGCCCGGGAGGTCTTGAAGCTGCGATGCGAGAAGTAACGGTGATAGAAGCCCGTGATGGCGAACATGCGCAGCACGTACAGGGCGACGGTCACGGCGAGCGCGATCCAGCTGAACCCGACCCAGATCACCGCGAGGCAGAGTGCATGCATGATGAGGAACGGCAGGGTTCGCACCCAGTCGATGGACGAGTCGAAGGCCTCCGGATCCGGCGGGCGAGTCTCGATGGCGCTGTTGTCGAACCAGCGGGAAATCTCCCGTCCGACCCGCTCGGCCGTCGGGCCGGGGGGCGATGCGATCTCGTTCGTCGATGTCATGTAGGAATCCTGATTGATGATTGGTTGAGTCAGGCGGCGCGCGCTTGCAGCGCCGCGATGCGCTCGTCGAGCGGCGGGTGGCTCATGAACAGCCGGGCGAAGCCCTCGGCTCCGGTGTTGATGCCGAAGGCCTGCATCTGCGTCGGCATCGGCTCGCCGTGACTGTGCTTGAGGGCCTCGAGCGCGCCGATCATGTTGCCGGTGCCCGCGAGATCGGCGCCGCCGGCGTCGGCGCGGTACTCCCGGCGCCGCGAATACCAGCTCACGATCATGCTCGCGAACACCCCGAGCACCAGCTGGGCGACGAGGGTCGTGACGAAGGAGCCGATGCCCGGCTGGTCCCGGTCGTTCTTGAAGATCGCCCGGTCGACCACGTTGCCGATGATGCGGGCCAGGAAGATCACGAAGGTGTTCACCACGCCTTGCAGCAGCGCCATGGTGACCATGTCGCCGTTGGCGACGTGGGTGATCTCGTGCCCGAGCACCGCCTCCGCCTGCTGGCGCGACATGCCGCGCAGCAGGCCGGTGCTCACCGCCACCAGCGAGGCGTCGCGGCGCGCGCCGGTCGCGAACGCATTCATCTCCTCGGCCTCGAAATAACCGATCTCCGGGCGGCCGATCCCGGCCCGCGCCGCCAGGCGCTCGACCGTCGCGACCAGCCAGCTTTCGGCCTCGGACTGCGGCGTCTCGATGACCCGCACCCCCATCATGGTCTTCGCGGTCCACTTCGAGAGGGCCAGCGAGATCAGCGCGCCGCCGAAGCCGAAGATGGCGGCAAAGACCAGCATGTTGCCGAGCCCGGCGCCTCCCAAGCGCACGCCGGTGGCCCGCTCGACCACGAACACCACCACGCTGAGCAGTGCGAGCACCGCCAGGTTGGTCACGATGAAGAGGAAGATGCGCTTCATAAGCCTGTCTTTGGGCGCCCGGCCCGCACTATGCTATCGAATCCCGCGCAGGGGCGGGACCGAGGGGTATGGTCGGGACCTTGCGTTGCATTTTCAAGCGTTGCCCCCAATATTTCGAGCCGTGGGCCGGCGCGGATGCGGTGCGGGCCGGCAAGAGTGCATTGCGGTCGATCATCAAGCGCAGGACTGGGCATGCAATACAAGGACTACTACCAGGTTCTCGGGGTGGCGCGCACGGCGGATGCGGAGGTGCTCAAGCGCGCCTACCGGAAGCTGGCGCGCAAGTACCACCCGGACGTCAGCAAGGAGCGCCAGGCCGAGGAAAAGTTCAAGGAGGTCCAGGAAGCCTACGAGGTGCTCAAGGACCCGGACAAGCGCGCCGCCTACGACCAGCTCGGCCGGGACTACCGGCCGGGCCAGCAGTTTCGCCCGCCGCCCGACTGGCAGCAGCGCTTCGGCCAGGCCGGGGGTGCCCAGTTCGGCCAGTTCGACGGTTTCAGCGACTTCTTCTCGAGCCTGTTCGGCGCCGCCGGGGGCGCGCACGCCGAGACCGAGGCCGGCCAGATCGACATCACGGTCGAGGAGGCCTACTCGGGCACGCGGCGGCGCGTCGCCGTCAATGACGGGGGCCGCGCGCGCCAGGTGGACGTGCAGATCCCGGCCGGCGTCACCGACGGCCAGGCGCTGCGCATTCCCGGCGTGGGCGGGCGCGGCTCGATCGTCTTTCGGACGCGCCTGCGGCCGCACGCCCGGTTCCAGGTGCAGGGCCGGGACGTGCACGTCGAGCTGCCGCTGGCGCCTTGGGAAGCGGCCCTGGGGGCGAAGGTGGCGGTGCCCACGCTGGGCGGAGCCGTCGACCTGACCGTCCCGGCGGGCGCCCAGGGGGGGCAGAAGCTGCGCCTGCGCGGCCGCGGGCTGCCGGGCGCGCCGGTCGGCGACCAGATCGTGATCATCAAGCTGGTGACGCCGCCCGCGGACTCCCCGCAGGCCCGCGAGGCCTACGAGCGCATGAAGCGCGAATTCCGATTCGACCCGCGCGCCGCCTGGCCGTGAGCGGACGCTCTTGAAGTAGGGGCCCGCGGCCCCATATCCGCGCCGTTTGTCCGCCACAGGGAAATTCCAGAGTACGACGATGAACACCGACGCCTCCCACGAGCCGCAAGTCAAGGAATTCCAGGCCGAGACCCGCCAGGTGCTGCGCCTGGTGATCCACTCGCTGTACTCGCACAAGGAGATCTTCCTGCGCGAGCTGATCTCCAACGCCTCCGACGCCTGCGAGCGGCTGCGCTTCGCGGCGATCGAGCGGCCCGAGTGGCTGGGCGCCGACGAGCTGTCGGTGACCCTGGTCCCCGATGCGGCCGCCGGCACCCTCACGATCAAGGACAACGGCATCGGCATGAGCCGGGACGAGGCGATCGATCACCTGGGCACCATCGCCCGGTCCGGCACCAAGAAGTTCCTCGAGACCTTGAGCGGCGACTCGGCCAAGGACGCCCAGCTCATCGGCCAGTTCGGCGTGGGCTTCTACTCGGCCTTCATCGTGGCCGACCGCGTCACCGTGCTCACCAAGCGCGCCGACCAGCCGGGAGTGCGCTGGGTGTCCGACGGGGAGGGCTCCTACGAGATCCAGGACGACCCCAAGAGCGACCGGGGCACCGAGGTGATCCTGGAGCTGCGCACCGAGGACCGGGAATTCCTGGAGCCGGGGCGGCTGCGCGAACTGGTGCGCAAGTACTCCGATCATCTCGGCATCCCGATCGTGCTGAAGACGGCGGATGCCTCCGAGACGGTCAACCAGGCGAAGGCCTTCTGGACCCGCCCCAAGGCGGATCTGACCGACGAGGACTACCAGGGCTTCTACCGCCACCTGACCCACGACACCGGCGATGCGCGCGTCTGGGCGCACAACAAGGTCGAGGGCGCCCTGGAATACACCTCGCTCCTGTACCTGCCCAAGCGTGCGCCGTTCGATCTGTACGAGCGCGACCGCCAGGGCGGCGTGCACCTGTACGTGCGGCGGGTGTTCATCATGGACAAGGCGGCGGAGCTGCTGCCGCCGTGGCTGCGCTTCATGCGCGGCCTGGTGGACAGCGCGGACCTGCCGCTCAACGTCTCGCGCGAGCTGCTGCAGAACAACCGCACCGTGGAGAAGATCCGCGCGGCACTGGTGAAGCGCTCGCTCGACCTGCTGGAGGACCTGGCCGCCAACCGCCCCGAGGAGTACGCGGAGTTCTGGAAGACCTTCGGAGCGGTGTTGAAGGAGGGCGTGATCGAGGATCCGGCGAACCGTGCGCGCATCGCCAAGCTCCTGCGCCTGTATTCGACCGCGGGCGGCGATTCGCAGGAGGTCACGCTCGATGCGTACGTCGCGCGCATGAAGGCCGAGCAGAAGGCGATCTACTTCCTGACGGCGGACAACCTCGCCGCGGCGCGCTCGAGCCCCCACCTGGAGGGTTTCCGCGCCTCGGGATTCGAGGTGCTGCTGCTCACCGACCGCATCGACGAGTGGCTGGCCGGGCACCTGCACGAGTACGAGGGCAAGCCGCTCGCGAATGTGGCGAGCGCGGCGGCGGACGTGTCCAGCGCCATCGAGACGCCCGAGAAAGCCGCCGCCGAGTCGGCGTATCGGGCGACGCTCGAGCGCCTCGCCAAGACGCTGGATGGCAAGATCGCGAGCGCCCAGGTGTCGACCCGGCTGACCGATTCGCCGGCCGTGCTGGTCACGGGCGAGTTCGGGCTGAGCCTGCGCATGAATCGCATCCTGAAGCAGGCGGGCCAGTCCAATCCGTTCGCGGCGCCGCCGATTCTCGAGCTGAACCCGAAGCACGCCCTGGTGTCCCGCCTGAACGACACGGCGGACGAGGGCGCCTTCGCGGAACTCGCCCGGGTGTTGTACGATCAGGCTCTGTTGGCCGAGGGGGGTGAGCTGGAGGACCCGGCGGGCTTCGTGCGCCGCGTCAACACGCTCATCGTGGAAGGACTCGCCGGGAGCTCGAAGATCATCCTGAGCTAGCGCCGATGACCACGCGATCGCACTCGATTCCCTTGGCGGAGCCGCCGGAGCCGACGGATCATTCGCTGGGGCCGGAGCATGCCCGGGTCGTGCTGGTCGAGTACGGGGATTTTCAGAGTCAGGCCTGCCGGCAGGCGGCGCCGATCGTGCGGCGGCTGCTCGACCGGTTCCCGAATCAGATCCGCTTCATCTACCGGCATTTCCCTTCTGAGGCGCTGCACCCGCAGGCGCTGCTCGCCGCCGAGGCGGCCGAGGCCGCCGCCGCGCAGGGACGCTTCTGGCCGATGCACGATCTGCTGTTCGCCCATCAGGCGCATCTGACCGCGAAGGATCTGCAGCGGCACGCCGAGTCGCTGGGGCTCGACATGGCCCGCTATGCGGTCGAAATGGACGACCGCATCTACCTACAGAAGGTGCGCGAACACCTGGACGGGGGCCGCCGCAGCCACGTGCGCGCGTCGCCCGCGTTCTTCCTGGGCGGCGCCGCGCAGGATCTCGCGGGCCGGGACCTCGCCGCGGGTCTGCTCGAGCTCGAGGAGCATCTGGCGCGCGCGGTCAGGCACGCCTACCCGTGAGGGAGGCGGCGCGCCGGGTGGCGCGCCGCGTCCGTCGTCAGTTCCAATCGCCGCCGCCGCCCGAGCCGCCATCGTCCCAGGAGCCCGCGTCGCCGACGCCGAAATCGGAGCCGCCCATGTCGCCATTCGAGTCGCGCCACTCGGTGCCATCGCTCGCCGGCGGCGGCAGCGGGGTTCCCGCGTGATTGCCGTCGAGGAAGTGGTGCGCCAGTTCCTCGCCCGCGACCACGCCGGCGCCGACCGCCAGACCGGACGCGAGGCCGCCCGCGATGGTCGAGCCCAGTCCGCCGGACGGTCCGGCCATCGGGCCCATCGGCGGCGCGCCGTAGGGGCCTGCGCCGCCGTAACCGGCCGGGCCGCCATAGACGGGGCCCGGCGCCGCCGTGTACACGACGGGCTGGCGACGGCGAAAGAGCAGCCACAGCACCCCGACCGCGGCGATCAGCACGAGCAGCGTGCCCCAGGGAAAGTGCGGCGCGCGCGGTTCGCCCGCGACGATCACGCGCTGCGGCTCGCCGGCGCGCAGGGCGGTGCCGAGCCCGAGCTGGCCCTTGAGCGCCTGCACCGACTGCGGCTTCGCGAACGGCAGGCCGGGCTCCAGGGTTTCGGCCTCCTTGAACTCGGCGCGCGCGAGGCCGAGCTTGCCCTCACGGGCGAACAGCTCCGCCTGCACGTAATGGGCCTTGGCGCTCTTCGGGTGGTCGCGCAGCACCTGCTCGATCATCTGCTGCGCCTGATCGAGGTGGCCGCCCTCGGCCGCCGCGTAGATCTGGTGCAGGGTGGGATCGGCATCCGCCGCTCGCGCCACGCCGCCCAGGGAGGCGGTCAGGGCCAGGGCCGTCGCGGCGAGGGTGGCGGCAATCAGTCTACGCATGGTGCAGGCTCCCAAAGGGGTCGAATCGACCCAGTTGCGCATTAGATAAGGCCGCCGGCGGCGAGTTCAACCCTCGCGCCGGGGCCCGGGTCGGTCAAATCACCCCGCGGCGCTGCTGGTCGAGCTCGATCGACTCGAACAGGGCCTGGAAGTTGCCCTCGCCGAAGCCCTCGTTGCCCTTGCGCTGGATGATCTCGAAGAAGATCGGGCCGATGGCGTTCTTGGTGAAGATCTGCAGCAGGATGCCCTGTCGGGCGCTGCCGTCGATCAGGATGCGCCGGCGGGCGAGCTCGGCGACGTCCTCCCGATGTCCGGCGACGCGCGCCTCCACGCCCTCGTAGTAGGCGTCCGGGGTGTCCTGGAATTCCACGCCCCGCGCGCGCAGCGCATCCACCGTGCGGTAGATGTCGTCGGTGGCGAGCGCGATGTGCTGGATGCCCTCGCCCTTGTACTCGTGCAGGTACTCCTCGATCTGGCTCTTGTCGTCCTGGCTCTCGTTGATCGGGATGCGGATCTTGCCGCAGGGGGAGGTCAGGGCGCGCGAGAACAGGCCGGTCTGCCGGCCCTCGATGCTGAAATAGCGGATCTCCCGGAAATTGAACAGCCGCTCGTAGAAACCCGCCCACACGGACAGGTTGCCGCGCCGGACATTGTGCGTGAGGTGGTCGATCGCGGTGAGGCCGACGCCGGCCGGGCCGGCATCGGGCATCGGCACGAAGTCCACGTCGTAGATGGTGCGCTCGCCGTAGCGATCGACCAGGTAGATGAGGCTGCCGCCGATGCCGACGATCGAGGGGATGTTGAGTTCCATCGGGCCGGCGGTCACGGGGCCCGGGGTTGCACCGAGCTCGAGCGCGCGCCGGTGGGCCAGGGCCGCGTCGGCCACTCGAAACGCCATGGCGCAGGCGCACGGTCCGTGGGCGCGCGCGAAGCCCTGAGCGAAGCTGTCCGGTTCGGCGTTGATGATGAAGTTCACGTCGCCCTGCCGGTGCAGCGTCACGTCCTTGGACCGATGCCGGGCCACCGCGGGCGAGCCCATGCGCTCGAACAGGCGGCGCAGCATCTGCGGATCGGGGGCGGCGTATTCGACGAACTCGAACCCGTCGGTGTGCATGGGATTGGCAAGCCCCTGGGGCGGGGCGGCGGCCGGCGCGGAGCTCATGGCATCGGACCTCGCTGATATCGATGCCGCATTTTCTCACGAATCAGGCGAGCTTTCCCAACCCCGCCAGCAGCCGCTCGATGTCCGCCTCGGTCGAGTACATGGACACGCCGGTGCGCAGCAGCCCGCCGCGATCCGCGAGGCCCAGGACCTCGACCGCGCGCGCGGCGTAGAAATTCCCGTCCCACACGCACACCCCCTCGGCGCCGAGCGCGGCCGCAGCCTCGGCCGCGGTGTGCTTCTCGAGGGTGATGGACACGGTCGGTGCGCGCGCCGGGGAGGCGAAATCCGGGCCCCAGACGCGCACCCCCGGCAGCCGCCCGACGGCCTCGTGGTAGTGCGCGGCCAGGCCGTGCTCGTAGGCGGCGATGCCGGTCATGGCATCGAGGAGCCGCTCGCGCCGGGTCGAGCCCCGGCCCCAGCCGGCGAGGTAGTCGATGGCGGCGCTCACCCCGTGGATGGCCGCGTGGTTGAGCGTGCCGGTCTCGATGCGATAGGGCGCTCCGGGTTCCTGGGTGCTCAGGCGGTCCGTGGGCAGCCGCTCGAGCGCGCCGGGCCGCGCGTACAGGATGCCGACGTGCGGCCCGTAGAACTTGTAGGCCGAGCACAGCAGGAAGTCCGGATCGAGCGCGCCCACGTCGATCGGGAAGTGCGGCGCGTAGTGCACGGCGTCGATCACGAGCAACGCGCCGACCGCCCGGGTCAGGCGCCGCGCGAGCGCCAGGTCGTTGACCGTGCCGAGCGCGTTCGAGGAGGCGCCGAGCGCGAGCAGCCGGGTGCGCGGCGTGATCTGCTGCGCGAGGTCGGCCGGATCGAGCCGGCCCGTGGGCAGCAGCCGCGCCTCGCGCACCCGCACGCCGTGCCGTTCGAGCCCGAGCCACGGGCCGCGATTGGCCTCGTGATCGAGCTGCGTGATGACCACCTCGTCGCCCGGCTCGAAGGTGCGGCCGAGCGCGTGGGCCAGGGCGAAGTTCAGGGTGGTCATGTTCTGACCGAAGGAGATGCACTGCGGCCCGGCGGCGCCCAGGAAGTCCGCGACCGCGGCGCGCGCGGCCTGCATGCGCCGGTCCACCTCCCGCGACGGCGCGAATGCGCCGTGGGTGTTCACGTTGCAGGTCGCGTACAGGTCGCTCACCGCGGCGATGACCGCGTTCGGCACCTGCACGCCGCCGGGGCCGTCGAGAAACACGAGCTCGCGGCCGTCGTGGCGCTGCTTCAGGGCGGGAAAGTCTTCGCGGCTGCGCGCCGCGTGCGCTGCGGTGTAGGTCATGGGGGTGGCATAATATCAAGATGAGCGCGTTCCCATGCTGAGCCGCGACATCGCGCCGCTGGTCGAGGAGGCCGCGGGGCGCATCTACCGCCTGGCGCGCGAGACGCCGGTCGCGCCGCTGCCCGGCTCGGGCGCCGGGGCGCTGGTCAAGCTCGAGCAGCTGCAGGTGACCGGCGCCTTCAAGCTGCGCGGCGCCACCAACAAGCTCATGAGCCTTGGGGCGGCGCAGGCCGCGGCCGGCGTGATCACCTCCTCGACGGGCAACCACGGGCTCGGGGTCGCCACCGCCGCGCAGGCGCTCGGCATCGACGCCGAAGTGTTCCTCTGCTCGCAGGTCGGCGCGGCCAAGCGCGAGCGCATCGCCGCCCTCGGCGCGCGCATCCGCATCGTGGGCGACGACCCGCTCGCCGCCGAGGTGGCGGCGCGCGACGCCGCGCGCGAGACCGGCCGCGCCTACGTCTCGCCGTACAACGACCCCTACGTGGTGGCCGGACAGGGCACCCTCGGCGTGGAACTGCTGCGCCAGGTCCCCGGGCTCGCGGCGGTGTTCATCGCCACCGGCGGCGGCGGCCTGATCAGCGGCATCGGCAGCTACTTGAAACAGCACGCGCCGCAGGTCGAGGTGGTGGGCTGTTGGCCGCGGAACTCCGCGGTGCTGTACGAATCGCTGCGCGCCGGGCGCATCGTCGAGGCGCCGGAGCTGCCGACGCTGAGCGAGAGCACCGCGGGCGGCGTCGAGCCCGGATCGATCACCTTCGAGCTGTGCCGCGAGGTCATGCACCACGGGGTGCTGGTGAGCGAGCCGGAGATCCTCGAGGCCATGCGCTTCGGCCGCGCCCACGGCTGGGTCATGGAAGGGGCGAGCGGCGTGGCGCTCGCCGCGTATCGGCGCGAGGCCGCGCGCTACGCCGGCCGGCCCACGGTGGTGCTGTTCTGCGGCGGCAATCCGTCGCCACAGGTGGCGGCGCTGCTCGGCTGAGGCGCGCCGCGGCCCCGGCCGGAAGCGCCCTTGGGACTAGAACTCGCCGGCGGCGACCTCGATCAGGGTCGGGCCGCTCGCGGCGAGCGCGGCGCGCAGCGCCGCGGTCAGGGCGGCGGGGGTCGCGACGCGCACCCCGGCGGCGCCGCAGGCGGCGGCGAGCGCGACGAAGTCGGGATTGCGGGCGACCACGCCGGTGAGCGGGATGCCGGCGTTGGCCATGTCGTCGCGGATCTGGCCGAGCGCGGCATTGTTCCATACGACGACCGGCAGCGCGAGCCCGTGCTCCACCGCCGTCATCAGTTCGGGCAGGGTGAATTGCAGCCCGAAATCGCCGGCGAGCGCCGCCACGGCGCGCCCGGGACGGGCGATCTTGGCGCCGATCGCCGCCGGCAGGGCGTAGCCCAAGGTGCCGTAGCCGGCCGGGTGGAACCACCGGTCCGGGGCGTCCGTCGGGAAGGCGTCGTTGCCGAGGTAGGCGATCTGCGTCATGTCGCTGAACACCACGGCATCGGCCGGCAAGCCGGCGCGCAGCGCATCGAGCGCGCGGCGCTGCGCGCGCGCCTTGGTGTCGTAGGATCGCTCGATGGCGGCGCGCACCGGCGCGGCGCCGACGCCGCGGGTGCGCCAGCC
>JAJXZV010000299.1 GCA_021779875.1 Pseudomonadota bacterium | reverse complement strand
CGATGTACGTCGGCATCGTGTACTCCTATCTGCCGTTCATGATCCTGCCTCTCTATGCGAACCTCGAGAAGATGGACTGGCAGCTGCTCGAGGCGGCCGAGGATCTGGGCTGCCGGCCGTGGCAGGCGTTCTACAAGATCACCCTGCCGCTGTCGCGCAACGGGATCCTCGCCGGCTCGATGCTGGTGTTCATCCCGGCGGTGGGCGAGTACGTGATCCCGGCGCTGCTCGGCGGGCCGAACGCGCTGATGATCGGGCGCGTGCTGTGGGACGAGTTCTTCGCGAACCGCGCCTGGCCGACGGCGAGCGCGGTGGCGATCCTGCTGCTGATCCTGCTGGTGCCCTTCATGATGTGGTATCAAAACGTGCAGGCGCGCGAGTCGGCGTCGAATCAATGAACGCGCGCCGCTCCTTCTTCATCCTGACCTGTCTCGCCTTCGGCTTCGCCTTCCTCTACCTGCCGATCCTCTCGATGGTGGTGTTCTCGTTCAACGCCTCCAAGCTCGTGACGGTGTGGGATGCGGCCAACTCGCCGACCCTCAAGTGGTATCGCGCCCTGCTCGGCAACGAGGAGATCCTGGATGCGGCCTGGATCTCCCTTAAAGTCGGGGTGATCAACGCCTGCGGCGCGGTGATCCTCGGGACCCTGGCCGGCTTCGGGCTCGCGCGCTTCCGGCGCTTTCGCGGCCGGTTCACGTTGAACGCCATGACCACGGCGCCGCTGGTCATGCCCGAGGTGATCACCGGCCTGTCGCTGCTGCTGCTGTTCGTGGCGCTCGAGCAGACGATCGGCTGGCCGGCGGGCCGCGGCTTGACCACCATGACCATCGCGCACATGACCTTCTCCATGGCCTACGTGACCGTGGTGGTGCAGTCGCGCCTCGCGACCTTCGACATCTCGCTAGAGGAGGCGGCGATGGATCTCGGCGCCCGGCCGGTGAAGGTGTTCTTCGTGATCACGCTGCCGATCGTCTTTCCGGCGATCCTCGCCGGCTGGCTGCTGGCGTTCACGCTGTCCTGGGACGACCTGGTGATCTCGAGCTTCACCTCGGGCCCGGGCAGCAGCACGCTGCCGATGGTGGTGTTCTCGAAGGTGCGGCTCGGCGTCAGTCCCGAGATCAACGTGCTCGCCACCATCACCATCCTGGCGGTGACGGTGATGATCGTCGGCGCGAGCCTGTGGATGGCGCGCGCCGAAAAGGCGCGCACCGGCCCCCCGGCGGCCTGAGGCCGCGCGCGCCGCGGCCGCGCGCACCCTGCCGGTGCGCGCCGTCCTCTCTCATTCGCCTCTCATGCGGCTGTCACCGCACGGTCATGCGGCGCCCTTAGCCTTGCGCGCGTCGACGGCTCCGCGCATCGGAATGCGCGGGGGCGCAATAACAACACGGGAGCCGAATCCATGCCGAAGAACCTCGCACGCGACACCCTGCGTCGCGCGATCCGCATCGCCTTGCTGGGCGCGCCGATGAGCGCCGCCGTCGCGGGTCCCGCGCCGGACCAACAGCCGCTGCCCACCGTGGTGGTGACCGGATCGCTCGACCAGCAGTCGGCGATCACGCAGGCGCCCACGCTGACGCCGCTCGACGCGGTGCAGCCGACCTCGGTGATCAGCCAGCAGTTCATCGAGAACAACATGCCGCTGTCGAGCAACTACGACGACGTGATCAAGATCGCGCCGAGCGTCTCGACGGTCTCGCCGAACGGGCCCGGGCTCATGGAGAACCAGGTCCTCTCCATCCGCGGCTTCCAGGACGGCCAGTACAACGTCACCTTCGACGGCATCCCCTGGGGCGACTCGAACGACTTCACGCACCACACCACCTCGTACTTCATGGACCACGACCTCGGCAACCTGTCGGTCGACCGCGGCCCGGGCACGGCGGCCACCATCGGCAACGCCACCTTTGGCGGCACCATCGCCATCAACTCCAAGGGCGCCGCCGCGGACACCACGCTGACGCCGTACGTGAGCGCCGGCAGCTTCAACACGCAGATCATCGGCGCGCAGTTCGACACCGGCGCGATCGCCAGGTACAACGGCGCCGCCGGCTTCATCGACGCCGAGAGCCTGTCCTCCGACGGCTATCTCACCAACATGGGCCAGGACCGCAAGAACCTGTTCGCCAAGTTCGGCGTGCCGGTGAACGACGACACCGTGCTCACCTTCGTCGGCATGTTCAACCAGGTGCATCAGTTCGTGGGCCTCGGGGCCACGGCCGCGCAGATCTCGCAGTACGGACCGAACTACGGATTGAACCGCGATCCGAACAGCCAGGCCTACTTCGGCTACAACCGCGATCTCATCAACACCGACTTCGAGTACATCGGTCTCGCGTCGAACCTGGGCGGCGGCTGGAGCCTCGACAACAAGGTGTACACCTACGCCTACTATCACAACGGCAACAACGGCGAGGACCCCAACGGCGAGCAGCCGAACGGCACCACCTACTCCCCGGCCGACGTGCCCGGCCAGGTCCTCATCAACAACTACCGCTCCTGGGGCGACACCCTCAAGGTCAAGGATGCGCTGTCGTTCGGCGACCTGAGCGCCGGTGTGTGGTTCGACCGGCAGCACAACCAGCGCCTCCTGCAGGAGGTCGACTTCACGCTCGGCGGCGCGTTCAATCCCGCCGGCGGCGGCGTCAACGGCGTCGACCGCCAGCTGACCCAGTCGCTCACCACGCTGCAGCCCTTCGTGCAGTTCGACTGGAAGGCGCTGCCCGGCCTGACGCTCTCGCCGGGCGTGCGTTACGACCATTTCGAACGCAGCGTGGATGCGCAGGTGAACGTCAAGTCCGCCTACGCGCAGTCCTACACCGAGACCTTCGCCTCGACGCTGCCCTCGTTCCTCGCGCACTACGACATCGCCAAGGACTGGGCGGCGTACGCGCAGGTGGCCAAGGGATTCCTCGCGCCGAACGAGAACTTCTTCAACTACAGCAAGACCAATCCGACGGCGATCAGCGCCTCCTCGACCAACATCAGCCCGCAGGAGAGCTGGAACTACCAGCTCGGCACGAGCTGGCAGACCAAGGCGCTGTCGCTGTCCGCGGACGTGTACTTCATCGACTTCAACAACCTGATCGGCTCGACCACCCAGGGCGGCAACGTGCTGTTCTTCAACCAGGGCGGCGTGATCTACAAGGGCGTCGAGGTCGAGGGCACGGCGCTGCTGGGCGCGGGCTTCAGCTTGTACGCCAACGCGACCTACAACAGCGCCAAGGACAAGGGTTCGGACCTGCAGAACCCCGGCCAGTGGGTCGCCAATGCGCCCAAGGACACGGCGGCGCTCGGGCTGATCTACAACCGCTCCGGCTGGTACGGCTCGCTGCTCGATAAGTACGTGGGCTCGCGCTACGGCGACGTGGGCGAGCAGCAGCCGCTGTCGGCCTACTCGACGCTCGACGGCGCGCTCGGCTACACCTTCGGCGCGGACGCGCCGATGGGGCTGCGCAAGGCGAAGGTCAGCCTGGCCTTCGCGAACCTGCTCGACTCGACCAAGGTGTATGCGCTCGCCGGCTACACCGCCGCCCTCGGCACGCCGCTGTACTGGACGATACCCGGCCGCAGCGTGTTCGCCTCGGTGGAGATCCCGCTGTAACGGTTGAGGGAAACCCCGCCGGCGCGCCGACGCGGAAGGATCCGCTCAAGTCGGCG